>PMKB01000133.1 GCA_003157595.1 Solirubrobacterales bacterium | reverse complement strand
GCCGCGGCGCACCTCCTCGTGCAGCTTGGTCAGCTCACGGCAAACCGCGACCTGGCGACCGGGATCCTTCTCCGCGAGCAGCGCGAGCGTGGCGACCAGGCGCTTGGGAGACTCGAACGCGACGAGCGTCTCCTGCGTGCCGACCACCAGGCGCTCGAGCTCCGCCTTCTTGCGCGGCAGGAAACCGACGAACCGCCAGCGCTCGGCTGCCAGGCCCGATGCGACCAGCGCCGCCAGGGCGGAGCTGGGGCCCGGCAGCACCTCAACCGACAGGCCGGCGGCGATGCAGGCCTGGACGAGGATGAAGCCAGGGTCTGAGACGAGCGGCATGCCGGCATCGGAGACCAGGGCCACGACCGCACCGGAGCGCATCCGCGCCACCAGCTCCGCGGCGCGCTCGCGCTCGTTGTGCTCGTGGTATGAGATCAGCGCACCGGTCACGCCGTAGCGGTCAAGCAGCTTGCGCGTGTGGCGGGTGTCCTCGCAGGCGACGAGATCGGCCGCGCGCAGCGCCGCGAGCACCCGCAGGGTGACGTCCTCGAGGTTGCCGATCGGGGTCGGGCAGACGACGAGCCGGCCGCTCACGCCACGACCCTGCGCTCGAGTGACTCGCGGGCCGCCAGCGCGGCGCCGAACATGCCGGCCTCGGCGCCGAAGCGCGCGCCGCGGATCGCGACGTGCTGCGCCGGAACCGCCAACGCACGGCGTGCGACCACGCGACGGGCCGGCTCGAGGATCAGCTCGCCGGCGCCGGACACCCCGCCGCCGATCACCACGACGTCGGGATTGAAGATGTTGACC
The DNA here is from genome assembly GCA_003157595.1 of Solirubrobacterales bacterium. GTDB lineage: Bacteria > Actinomycetota > Thermoleophilia > Solirubrobacterales > Solirubrobacteraceae > Palsa-513. The sequence goes on along the minus strand of PMKB01000133.1, from coordinate 9,088 downwards.
AGCGAGCTGAGACCGACGCCGAGCCACTCGCCGAGCGACGTCAGCACCGCCAGGGCGGTCGCGTCGCCGTCCAGCGCGAGCCCGGTGACCAACGGGCCGTCGATCTCGCGCCCGGCGGCCAGTGCGCGCCCGAGCGCTCCGGCGCGATCGCGCCGCGCCGCGGCCGTGGCTTCGCGCGCAAGCGCGGTGCCTGACGTCCAAGCCTCCAGGCAGCCGCGACTCGGGCAGCCCGGCCCGCAGTCCGGTCCGTTGGGGTCGACGATCATGTGGCCGAACTCGCCTGCCGCCCCCTGGGCGCCGCGGTAGAGCTCGCCACCGACCATGATCGCGCCGCCGACGCCGGTCCCCAGCGTCAGCATCAGCGCGATGCGCTCGCCGCGTGCGGCGCCGTGGCGGTGCTCGGCGAGCAGCGCGAGGTTGGCGTCGTTGTCGACGAAGGCGGGCAGGCCCAACCGCTCGGTCATCGTCTCGGCGAACGCCAGCCCGGCGATCGGCAGATGGACCGAGGAGGCTGCCACCCCGCGCTCGTCGTCCACCAGGCAGGCGATCCCGAAGCCGACCGCCTCGACGCTGCAGTCGAGCGTGTCGCGAAGCTCGCTCACAGCGTCGGCGATCGTGGCGAGCAGCGAGGGAAGGTCGAGCCCGGCCACGGTGCGGCGGGTCCGCGCAGCCACCGCGAGGTCCGCGTCGATCGCGCCCGCGAGCAGGTTGGTGCCGCCCAAATCGACGCCGATGACGCATTCTGTCGGCACCTGCGCCACTATAGACGGCGCTCTCATGGCCGACGTTCCCGACCCAGAGCCCGCTCCCTACCGACGTTACCGTGCAACCCTACGGCGTCCTTGGCGGCGGGCACCGAACGCGCCGACGGGGCTGGAACAGCTGCATGCCCTCAACCAGGGGCCCGTCGGCCAGGGGCCGGTCCAGCGCCACCGCCGGCGGCGGCGACTGCGTCCGCGCAGGCCGCGCTGGTTGCGCGCGCTGCGCTGGGCGCTGGCTGCGCTCGCGGCGTGGATCGGCTCCTCGCTGGTCCTCTTCGTGATCAGCTCGATGACCGCCCAGGGCGTACCGGCATCCGCGGTCGCGGCGCTCGACGGCGGCGGCATACCGCCGTTCTCGGCGTCCAACACGCTGGTGCTGGGGTCCGATGCGCGCCCGGTCGGATCGAAGGAGCCGGGCGCGAACGTCGGCGGACCGAGCCGCTCCGACGTGATGATGCTGTTGCGCACCGGCGGCGGCCATTCGGCGAGGCTGTCGATCCCGCGTGACACGCTCGTCGACATCCCCGGCCACGGCCTGGCGAAGATCAACGCTGCCTACGCCCTGGGCGGACCGTCGCTGGCGATCCGCACGGTCGAGGACTTCCTCGGCATCCAGGTCAACCACGTCCTGCTGGTCAACTTCACCAACTTCCCCAAGCTGGTCAACGCCATGGGGGGCGTCACCTACACCGGCAGCTGCGTCGTCTCGTTCATCAGCGGCGGTTTTCGCAACGGCGGCTTCACGTTGCGGCTGCAGTCGGGCACCCACCATCTCAACGGGGCCCAGGCGCTGGCGCTGGCGCGCACACGCATCAACCAGTGCAACCCGAGCGAGACCGACCTCACGCGCGAACTGCGCCAGCAGAAGCTGCTGCTCGACATGAAGAGTCAGATGCTCTCGCTGTCGGGCTTCATCCGCCTGCCGTGGATCGCCTGGGCGCTGCCGCAGACGATCGAAACCGACATGAACGGGTTGACGCTCGCCGGCGTGCTGGCCTCACTCGAGCTCGACGGCAACGCTCACACCGCGATTCTCGAGCCGACCGGCGCCGAGCAGTACGGCGGGCAGGATGTGCTGACGATCACGCAGACAGCCAAACAGGCTGACGTCAGGCGATTCCTGGACTCCTAGACGCTAGTCCGACGCGGGCCCCGGCTTGGCCTTCTCGCCGGATGGCTTCGCGTCCCCGCCGCCGGCCGACTCGCTCTTGGACGCCTTGCTGTCGCTTGATGTCGAGGAGCTCGACTCAGAGGAGCCGGATTCGCCGCCGCCGGCGCTCTTCTCGCGCTGGCGCTTCTTGGTGCCGTAGTCGGTGTTGTAGAAGCCGCTGCCCTTGAAGTGCACCGCCGGCGAGTGCAGGACACGCTCGACCGGGCGGCCGCAGACCTGGCACACGGTCAGCGGGTCGTCGTTGATGCTCTGCTTGACGTCGAAGGAGTGTCCCTTTGCACAGCGGTACTCATAGGTCGGCATCGAGACCGTGAGTATAGGCGGGTCGGGGCGGCAAACGACTAGCATCCGCGCGCGTGGACGACGTGGTCACGATGGACAAGATCGTCTCGCTGTGCAAGCGGCGCGGCTTTGTGTTCCCCAGCTCGGAGATCTACGGCGGCGTGGGGTCGACCTACGACTACGGCCATTACGGCGTTCTGCTGAAGAACAACGTGAAGGGCGAGTGGTGGCGCTCGATGCTGCGCGAGCGCGACGACATCGTCGCGCTGGACTCGGCGATCCTGCAGCATCCCCGCACCTGGGAGGCCTCGGGTCACCTCGCGAACTTCACCGACCCGCTGATCGACTGCCGCGTCTGCAAGCAGCGCTTCCGCGCCGACCACCTCGACCAGCTCGCGTGCGGCCGCAAGCCGTCGAAGCACCCCGGCGAGTTCGCCGACTGCGACCTGACCGAAGCCCGCGACTTCAACCTGATGTTCGAGACGACGGTCGGCCCGGTCAAGGAAACCGGATCGACCATCTACCTGCGGCCGGAAACCGCACAGGGGATATTCGTCAACTTCAAGACGGTCGCGCAGTTCGCGCGCAAGAAGCCCCCGTTCGGCATCGCCCAGGTCGGCAAGTCGTTCCGCAACGAGATCACNNGCAGATGGAGATGGAGTTCTTCGTGCCGCCGCCGCAGGCCGAGCAATGGTTCGAGTACTGGACCGCCGCGCGCCGGGACTGGTACCTGCGTCTGGGCGTGCGGGCCGACCATCTGCGGCTGCGCCCGCACGAGCCCGACGAGCTCTCGCACTACTCGTCGCAGACGAGTGACATCGAATACCTCTTCCCGATCGGCTGGTCCGAGCTCGAGGGGATCGCGAACCGCGGCGACTTCGACCTGCGCCAGCACGCGGAGTACTCAGGCGAGACGCTCGAGTGGTTCGATCAGGGCAGCGGCGAGCGCTACGTGCCGCACGTGATCGAGCCCGCCGCCGGCGCCGATCGCGCCACGCTGGCCTTCCTCGTCGACGCCTACGACGAGGAGGACCTCGACGGCGACACGCGGACCGTGCTGCGGCTGCATCCGCGCCTCGCGCCGGTCAAGGTCGCGATCCTGCCGCTGCTGCGCAAGGACGGTCAGCCCGAGTTGGCGCATGAGATCCACCAGGCGCTGCGCGACGAGCTGCAGTGCGAGTACGACGACGGCGGCTCGATCGGCCGCCGCTACCGCCGCNNCAGGACGAGATCGGCACGCCGTGGTGCGTCACGATCGACCATGAGAGCGTCGCGAACGCCACGGTCACCGTGCGCGACCGCGACTCCCTCGCCCAGGAACGCCTGGCGATCGACGGGCTGGCCGCTGAGATGGCGCGCCGCCTGGCGGCGCCGTGGACCTCACCGAAGGACGCGACTTAGGGCAGAGGCTCCGCCCGCAGGGGGCTCCGCCCGGGGAGGGCTCGCGCCCTCAGTCCAGGCTGGGCGGCTCGGGCGTGGGTTCCGTGCGCCGCCGCCGAGGGATCCACCAACCGGTGTGCGGCGAGTTGGCCTCGCCGATCGCCGGCTGCTCCGGCTCGGACTCAGCCTGAGCGGCGTCGCTGCCGGCTCCCTCATCCGCGACTGCGGCGGACCCATCGGGCGCCGCAGTCGGCGGTTCCCCGGCGGCGCTCGTCGCCTCGTCGCTGCGCGAAACGGGCTCGTCGCTCGCCGCCGGCTGATCGGGCGCCGCCGATATGGACTCGCCGGCGCTCGTCGTGGCTTTCTCGTCGCGCAACCAAGGCACCGATGCCGGTGGGTCCCGGGGCGGCGCCGGCGCATCCTCGATACGCGACCAAACCGCATAGTCGGGCGCGGGCGAATCCGCAGGCCCGGCCGGAGCGCCGGCCTCGTCGTTGATGCGCGACCACGCCTCGTAGTCCGGTGCCGGCGTGTCCGCAGGCCCCGCCGGAGCGCCGGCCTCGTCGTTGACGCGCGACCAAGCCCCGTAGGCCGGCGACGGCGCATCCGCGGAAGCTGCCGAACCGTCGTCGTCGGCGAGCGCCCGCGGTTGCTCGGCGGCCGCGGCCGGCGCGTCGTCGCCGCCGCGCGCCCAGCGCTCGTACGCCGGCGCCGGCGCCGGCGGGTCCGCCACCGCGGCCGGTCCGCCGTCGGCCGGCGACGCGGGCTCGGCGGTGGGCACAGATGGGTCCTGCGACGGTGAGTCCCAGGAGCGATACCGCGACTCCTCTGCGGGAGGCGGCGCCGCCTCACCGGTGTCGGAAGCGGGCTCCTGCACCGGCGATCGAGGCTCCGCCGAAGCGATCGGCGCCGCGACGGGCTCGGTGACGGACTCGTATTCGAACTGCTCCTCGGGGCCGAACAGAGCGTCCAGCAGCCGGTTGCGGACCTCCGGCTTCGCCGCCAGCGCCACGACGCCGCCGAGCAGCAACGCCTTCACCACGGCGTGCCCGCGGCGCTTGGACCCGCGCGCAGCGCCGTCGGCGAGCCCGGGCTCGCCGGCGCCCACAGGCTCTTTCGGCAACCGCTGCGCCCGTGACGACATCACGTCCACTATATCCATCTGCCGCACACCTTTCCGCCGATCGCGACGGGGCGCGACGCCGACGGAGCGGGTCAGATCTCGTAGCGCTCGCCCTCTCGGGCGAGCTCGACCGGGCGGCCGAAGGCGGCCTGCGCCTGTGCCCGGATCTGATCCGGGTCCAGCTGGTCGGAGAAGTGCGTCAGCACCAGCCGGCCGACACCGGAGCGCCGGCCGATCGCACCCGCATCGGCAGCCGTGAGGTGACCGGGGGGCTCGTTGGGATCCTCGTCGTCGCGCAGCGGCTGATCGAGACGCGTGGCCTCGATCAGCAGCAGCTCCGCGCCGCGCGCGAACTCGACGAGTTCCTCGTTGGGCCCGCAGTCGGAGCTGAAAACGAGACGACCGTCCTCGCCGCTGCACCGCAGCTCGAGTGCGTAGGCGGGCACGTAGTGCGGGACGGGCTGGAAGCGCACGCGAACCCCGTTCAACTCGAGTTCGCCGTCCGGGTCGTATTCGCGCAGCTCGAACGCATCCTCGATCAGCGTCTCTGAGCCCCAGGCGCTGCACAGGCGGCGCCACGCGTCGCGGGCCCCCGGCGGCGCGTACAGGAGCGGCCGGTCGGCGCGCAGCGGCGGCCCGACCGTCAGCGCGTAGGCGTAGGGGACGAGGTCGAGTGTGTGGTCGGCGTGCAGGTGGGAGACGATCACGGCGTCGATTCGCGCGTAGTCGTGGTGGCTGCGCAGCTTGGCGAAGACGCCGCTGCCGCAGTCGATCAGCAGCGAAAGCCCGGCAAGCTCGAGCAGGTAGCCGCTGCACGCGCCGTCGCGGTCCTGCCACGACGGGCTCTTGCCGAGGATGGTGAGGCGGATGGACATGGGAGATTCCGAGGTGGCGTCGGCCCGCGCCGGGCTGGGAGGGGTGCGACGGGCGCGCGCATCAAAGCACGCTGCCCCGCGCACAGTCAACCCTGGGCCCGCCGCGCCGGCGAAAGCTACGCGTGCAGCGCGGCCTGCTCCTGCGCGGTCGGGAAGGCCCACGCCGCGCGCGTGCGCCGGTCGGCTCGAAAGACGAATCGGAGCTGCTGGGGCGGTCGCAGACCGTCGGGATGGTAGGGACGAAAGGTCGCGCAGGGCGCCGGCTCGGGCAGCGCGCAGAGCAGGTTGCGCCGAAAGAAACAGTCGTCGCAACTCGGTACTCGGACGGCTTTGCGGGCCACGGCGGAACTTCCTTTCCACATCGGTACTGCGACCATGTGGATCAAAGCAAGCCGCGTCCTGCTCAGCCGGCGGCCTTCTCGCAATACCCGCTAAAAACGTCCGACGGTCACAGAAATACCTGCAAATCAGCCAGATTATTTCGATACTGTCGTAAGCTTACGCCGCTACCTAGAACAATCAGCGCACTTTGCGCGAGTGCTGCTGGACACGCGCCGCGGGGTGCGCTACGCGAGCGGCCGCGGAGTTTGCACCGCCCGCACCGGGAGCGGGCCTGTGGACCCTCCGGCCCGCTCACGGGAGCACCCTCCAGCGCCTCCCGCGCGAGTACCCTCCAGCGCCTCCCGCGCCTCTACAGTGCGAGGCATGCGGATCCTGATCACCGGGCCCAGCGGCGCGGTCGGCGCCGCCCTGGCGCGGTCGCTGGCCGGTACCCACGAGCTGCGTGGACTTTCCCGCGAGCCCGCGCGCGTGGCCGGCGATCTGGCGCTGGAACTGGTCCGCGGCGACGCTCTCAGCGGCGTCGGGCTCGACCGTGCGCTGGACGGCGTCGAGGTCTGCTACTACCTGATCCACTCGATGGAGCCGAGCACAGACGCAAGCTTCGAGCGCCGCGACCGCACCGCTGCCCGGCGGTTCGCCGCAGCCGCCGCGGCCGCCGGGGTTCGACGGATCGTCTATCTCGGCGGCCTGCGTCCAGCCGCGGGACGGCGTTCCGCCCACCTGGAGAGCCGCGGCGAGGTCGAGCGCATCCTGCTGTCCGCAATACCCGACAGCGTCGCGCTGCGGGCATCGCTCGTGATCGGGGGGCGGTCGCGATCGTTTCGCGCCATCGTGCGACTGATCGAACGCCTGCCGATGGTGCCGCTGCCGCCGTGGCGGCGCTACAAGACCCAGCCCATCGACGAGCGCGACGCGATCGCCTACCTGGCCGGCGCAGCCGACGCCAAGGGCATCGGCGGGCGGGCGTTCGACATCGCGGGACCGGAGGTGCTCTCGTACGGAGCGATCATCGAGCGCATCGCAGGGCTGCTGTTGCTGGCGCGCCCGATGGTCCGCGTGCCGCTCACACCAGGCGCGATAACGAGCGCCTTGGCGGCGCGCGTCAGCGGCCAGCCGAACGAACTGCTCGGGCCGCTGATGCGAAGCCTCGGAGGCGACCTGCTGGCCGACGACGCGCCGGCGCGGGCGGCGTTCGGCGTGCCGCTGCACAGCTTCGACGCCGCCGTCGAGCATGCGTTGCGCGAATGGGAAGAGCTCGAGCCGCGAGCCCTTGCATGAGCATCGTGCGCAGCTCCGTCGCCATCGCGGCGCCACCGCAGACGATCTGGGACGTGGTCATGGACCCGCGCCGCCTGCACGAGTGGGTCACGATTCACCGCGAGCTGCGTGAGCACTCCGGCAATCCGCCGCGCGAGGGTTCGAGTATGGAACAGGTCCTCCATCTGCGCGGCGCCGACATCCGTGTGAGCTGGCTGCTGGTGGACTGCAGAGAGCCCCGCTACGCGCGTTGGGAGGGCCGGGGACCAGCGCGTTCGAGCGCACGCATCGAATACCGGCTGACAGCCATCGCCGAGGGCACCCGGTTCGATTACCAGAATGAGTTTTGCCCGCCGCTCGGCGCGGTCGGAGCGCTCGCAAGCCGCACGGTGATGGGTCAAACGCCGCAGCGAGAGGCCGACAGGTCGCTGAACGCGCTGCGCGAGTTGATCGAACGCCCAGCGGCCTGAGCACGACGCGCCCGCTCGCCCCTCGATACTGTCCACCGATGCTCCGGACCGCCACACGCCTTCTGCTGTCGGCCCTCCTCGGCGGCCTGCTCGTGCTCACCCCGGTCGCGTTCGCGGCGGCGCCGGCGCCGACCGAGAACTACGCCACGCTGCTGACACAGCTGGACGCGAAGCGCGGAAGTCCACAGCGGATCACGGCGGCCACGCTGGACAAGGCCGACCACCATGTCAGGCTGACGCTCGCCGACGGCGCGCGGCCGCTGGCGTCCTATCCAGCCGGGAAGGACAAGTTCCTGGTGGACACACTGCTGCGAAACGGCATCAAGCCCGTCTACACGAAGCGCGCGGTCGTGCACCACACGCTCCGCTACATCGCCGGCGGCGTCGTCGCCGTACTGCTGCTGATCGGCGCCGGCGTGTGGTTCTACACGCGCGGCCGGCCGCAGGATCCAGATACGCCGGACGCACAGCCGACCGCCGCGTAACAAGTGCCACGCAGTGGCACGAATCCGCCAACCGCCCTCATCGTCACTGCAGCGTCCTGATCGCACCTGTCATTATGTGTTCGCTGCATTACGACAATTGACCGACGCGAACCGAGGGATTATCTGTGAGTGACTTTCTGAAGACAAAACGCGAGGAGATCGCCGCTCGCCTGCACGAGCTCGAGCCGCTGGTCGCGTAGTACCGCCAGCTCGAGGCAGCTGCAGCTGCGCTCGCCGGTCTTCCCGGCGCCGCGCGCACAGCGCGGCCGGCCCGTGCCGCCGCCAGTGCCGCCGCCACCACGACCACCACGCGGCGCCGCACCCCGACGCGCGCGACGCGCGCGCGCAAGCCGGCGAGCGGCGGGCGCCGCGGCCGTCCGCGATGCAACGGCACGCGAGCGCTGCAGACGCTCGAACTCGTCAAGTCCAAGCCGGGGATCACGATTCCCGAGATCGCCAGCGCGATGGGCATCAAGCAGAACTACCTCTACAGGGTGCTGCCGGGCCTCGAGAAGGACGGCAAGGTGCACAAGCGCGACCGCGGCTGGCACGCCGCCTGAGACTGCCTCGACAGCGGGCGGGAGCGGGCATCGGTGCCGCCCGCCCGCCCACTGTCGTCCGTCAGGACAGCAGCCCCAACTCGCGCACCGCGTCGCGCTCCCCGACCAGCTCTGCGGCGCTGGCATCAATCCGCGCTCTGGAGAAGTCGTTGATCTCCAGGCCCGCCACGATCGAGTAGCTGCCGCCGGAGGTCGTGACCGGGAAACCGGAGAGAATCCCCTCCGGCACACCGTATGAGCCGTCGGACGGCACCGCCATCGAAACCCAGTCGCCGTCGGGGGTGGCGCCCAGCCAGTCGCGGATGTGATCGATCGCCGCGTTGGCCGCAGATGCGGCGCTCGATGATCCGCGCGACTCGATGATCGCGGCGCCGCGATCATC
>PMKB01000222.1 GCA_003157595.1 Solirubrobacterales bacterium | reverse complement strand
CCTCGTCGCTCACACGCGGCTCACCCAGCTTCCGCTCGCCCAGTCGCCCCCGCGTTTGGAGATGATCATTCCGGTCCACAACGACGAGGGTTTGCTCCGTGCCACCGTGACGCGCCTTCAGCGCAGCCTCGCGGTTGACCTCGACGTGCCGTTCCGCCTCACGATCGCCGACTGCGCCAGCAGCGACAGCACGCCCGAGGTCGCGCGGTCGCTCTCACGCGAGTTGCCGCACGTGCGGTACCTGCGCATCGAGCAGACGGGCCGCGGTCACGCCCTGCGAGCGGCCTGGGCTGCCAGCGACGCCGAGGTGGTGGGCTACGTGGACGTCAGCCTGTCGACCGATCTCGCGCATCTACCGGCGCTGCTCGAACCACTGCTCGCCGGGCAGGCGGACATCGTCGTCGGCTCCCGCCTCGCCCCGGGCGCGAAACCCGCTCGTGGACCCGCGCATCAGCTGGTCTCCCGCGCCTACAACGCGCTGCTCGGCGTCGGACTCGGCGTTGGCTTCAGCGACGCAGCGTGCGCCTTCAAGGCTGCCCGGCGAGAGGTGATCGCGACGCTGCTTCCGATGGTCGAGGATGGCGAGCGCTTCTTCGACACCGAGTTGCTCTACCTCGCACGGCGCAACGCTTTCTCAGTCCGGGAGATACCCGTGCGCTCGATCGGCCACAACGACCCGCACGTGGGCATCACACGCACCACCTTGGACGATCTCAGGGGCATCGCACGCCTGCGCCGGCGCGCTCGCCATGGCCGCGATCTCACCGGCTCGCCTGAGGCCCCGACCGTGACGGCGAAGGGCGCCGCACCGCGGCGGCCAAAGCTCCCGGCCGGCGTGCAGGCCCACCAACGCCGGAGCGGCACAAGTCCGGCCGGATCCAGCGGCTGCCAATCCGGCGGGCGCAGCGACAGAATGCCGGCCGCCGAGGCTCTTCCATGATCCCCATCAGCCGCGCAGCAAGTCCGAGTCCGAGCACCGAGCGCGGCAGAGGATTCGGTGCACGCGCGTACACGAGCCGGAGCGCCGGTCGCTCGTACGCGAGCCCCGGAGCCGGTCATATCCGAGCCGCAGCTTCCCCCCGGTCCTTTGGCGGCGGGGGATCAGCCTCGCCTGGCGGGGCCAGCCCTCTCGTCGCACACAACGCTGAACTGATCAGGCGCCTGCAGCAGCTGACTCCGGTGCTGGTGGGCTTGGCGCAGGACCTCGCCAGTGCACGCCGCCTGAGCGCTGCGCTGAAACGCGAGAACCAAAGATTGCGCTCTCGCGTCGCGACCTTGGAAGGCCGCCTCGCCACGACCACGCAACCCCGACCCGGTGGCCGAACCCCGCCTGCCGTCCAGATGCTCGCCGGCGGCTTGACGAGCGACGCATCGCCACCCTCGAGGAGCCCGGACGATCGTCAGCCGCTCGGCGCCCGAAGGAAGCTCTCGATCGCGGTCGCGATCCCGCGGGCGATCACCGTCCGCGCCGCGCCGCTCGCGGCGATCGAGCGCTCGAACGGACCGGTGAACTACAGCGGGTCGCTGACCGCGCCCGGCAGTTCGCTCGGCGTTGAGAGCCAGCCGGTCTCGGCCGGGCGAAGCGCCAGCAGGTGGTGGTAGGCGGTCGACGGCACGGCGGGCCCGCCGTCCGCCCGATTGCCAGGCGCGCAGTCCAGGCCGCGGGCTCCGCCACCGGCTCGCGCGCGGTCCGACTCAAGCCGACGCGACGTTCGCCACGACCGATAGCACGGTGCCGGCGGCTTCGCTCTCGCCCGCCACGATGCGCCGCCGCAGTACGGCGGTCAGGTCGGCGTGGCGCATCGGCTTGCTGATGTAGTCATCCATCCCGGCGTCCAGGCATCGCTGACGCTCAGCATCCATTGCGTGGGCGGTCATCGCGATGACCGGCGTGCGGCTGCCGGCCTGCTCTCGCCGGCGCAGCTCCGCGGTGGCTTGATACCCGTCCATGTTGGGCATCTGACAGTCCATCATGACTGCGTCGTAGCGGCGCACCAGGAGTGCGTTGAGTGCCTCGTGCCCGTCTGACGCGATGTGGACGTGACAGCCGCAGCGTTCGAGCGCGCGCGTGGCGACGATCTGATTGATCTGGCTGTCCTCGGCGATCAGCACCAGCGGTGGACTTGGCCACGAGAGCGCAACCGCGTCGTTGGACTCGACCGATAGCGGCACCGTCGCCAGGGCAGTTGACAGCTCAACCTCGAACGAGAAGGTGCTGCCGTGCCCCGGTTGGCTCACGGCCCCGATCACTCCGCCCATCATCTCGACGAGCTCGCGGGCGATCGCGAGCCCCAGGCCGGTGCCGCCGTAGTGCCGCGTGGTCGATACGTCGGCCTGCGTGAACGGCTCGAACATGCGTGTCAGGTCCGCCGGGTCGATCCCGATGCCGGTGTCTGTGACCTCGACACGGACGCGGGCTCCGTCCACCGCGTCGCGCGGCGATGGCTGGCCGGACACGACGCGAACCGTGATCGTGCCCGCGGCGGTGAACTTGACGGCGTTCGAAAGCAGGTTCAGGAGAACCTGGCCCAGCCGTCGGCCGTCGCCGCGGACGCGCCGTGGCACTCCGTCGGCGATCTGAACCTCGACCTCCAGGCCCTTCGTCCTCGCCTGCGCGCGCGCCACGGCGCACGTTCGTTGGATTGTGTCGTCGAGATCGAAGTCCGTGACGTCCAGGTCGAGGTGGCCCGCCTCGATTCTCGACAGATCGAGGACGTCGTTGATGACGGCGATCATCTCCTCGCCGGAGCGGGCGACCTGTTCGGCGTAGGCGCGCTGCTCGTCGCTCAGCTCGGTGTCCAAGAGCAGGTCGTTCATCCCGATCACGCCGTTCATCGGCGTG
>PMKB01000312.1 GCA_003157595.1 Solirubrobacterales bacterium | reverse complement strand
GCGGGTTGATCGTCGTGTAGACCTTCAGATCGCCGGCGGTCACGCGCGCCGAGCCGTATTTGGCGATCAGCTCACCCTTGACGTAGTCGAGGAAGTAGTCGTCGCGGAAGTTGCCGTAGTGGCTGTTGGCGACCAGTCCGAGCGGCGTCGCCTCGGCCGCCGCAGCTTTCGCGGCGCTGATGTAGCCAAGCTGCGCCATCTTTGCCAGCACGAGGTTGCGGCGGCGCATCGCGACCCGCGGAGAGTCGAACGGGTTGTATTCGGTGGGCGCCTGGGGGAGTCCGGCGAGCAGCGCCGATTGCGCGAGATCGTCGCGGCTGGCGGACTGGTCGAAGAACGTCCACGATGCCGCCTGCACCCCCTCGGCGGTCTGACCCTGCGCGTCGGTGCCGTAGGGCACCGTGTTGAGATAGGCGGTCAGGATCCACTGCTTGCTGTGCGCCTGCTCGAGGCGCTGCGCGATCACCGCCTCCTTGACCTTGAACGAGAAGCTCCTGTCGTCGGGCAGGTAGAGGTTGCGAACGAGCTGCATCGTGATCGTCGAGCCGCCCTGCAGCGTCTGGCCGGCGGTGAGGTCGGTCAGCGCGGCGCGCGCGAGTGCGAGATAGTCGATCGCACCGTGCTGGTAGAAGCGCTGGTCCTCGATCGCGACCGTCGCTTCGCGCAGGTAGCGCGGCATCTGCGAGCTCGAGATCGCCTGGCGCAGGATCGTCGACTTGATCAGCCCGAGCTCGGCGCCGTCGGAGTAGTAGACGCTCGAGGCCTGCCCCTGCGTGATCGGCACGAGCTTGTCCAGCGGCGGCACCTTCTGCGCGATCGCGGCGACCACGATCACACCGGCGAGCACGATCACCGCGATCATGCCGAAGACCGCACCGATCGCGATCAGGGCAAAACGCCCCGATCCGTTGTGGCGCGTCCTGCGTCGGCGCTGTCGCTCGCGGGCGGTCATCGATCACCGTGCGCACCGGCGCCGCGCGACGGCTGCGGGCGCACCGCTTGATTCTGGCACAGGGCAACGGCGTGGTCGCCGGGGTGCCCCGGCTGCAGGCAGACTTGCAGCCTCCCTGCGATGATCGCCGGCAATGGCGCCGCGCGCGATCCTGCTCGATGCGCTCGGAACGCTGCTGGCGATCGAGGATCCCGCCCCAAGGCTCGCCGGTCTGCTGCGGGAGCGCCACGCGATCGAGGTCTCATCCGCGCAGGCCGGCCAGGCGCTGCGTGCCGAGATGAGCTACTACCGCGTGCACTGCATCCGCGCCGCCGACGCCGAGCGGTTGCAGGCGCTCCGGCTCGAGTGCGCCGCGATCGTCGCACGCGAGCTGGGCGGCGCCGCCGCGGAGCTCGCGCCGGCGTCATTGCTCCCCACGCTGCTCGACAGCCTGCGGTTCGTCGTCTTCCCTGAGGTGCCCCGTGCGCTCGAGCGCTTTCGGGCCGCCGGGGCGCGACTCGTCGTCGCGAGCAACTGGGACATCTCACTGCAAGCGGTCCTGCGCGAGACCGGGCTGCTCGAGCTCCTCGACGGCGTGGTCACCTCCGCGGAGATCGGCGCCTCCAAGCCCTCCGGCGAGCTGTTCGCCGCCGCCCTCGCGCTCGCCGGGGCCGAGGCCTGGCAGGCCGCGCACATCGGCGACAGCTTCAGCGAAGACGTCGAGGGGGCCACGGCCGCCGGGATCGAGGCGGTCTGGCTGCGACGCGCAAACCAGCCGCAGGCCCGGGCGGCTCCGCCCGCCGTGCGCGTGATCACGACGCTCGAGGATTTTTAGGGTCCTCGCAGGGGCTTCGCCCACTGCTGCGGGGATGATCGGTGCTCGTGCCCCGAAGCGTCGGTGACTAGGCTCAAGCGCGTGAACGACGCAGGCGAGCAGCGCTGGCCGCCCTGGTACGGCCCGGTCGGCCTCATCGCCGGCCTGGGACTGGGCATCTTCGGCGGCGTCATCGTCGACCTGATCGCCCACGCCGGCGGCGCCAGCCTGACCAACACCTCGCCGGGCCTGACCGACCTCGAGACCGTCATCCAGGATCTCGGCTTCATCCTCGCCGCCGTCTATCTCGCGTCCCGCGTCGGGCTCGTGCGTCCCGGCCAGTTCGGCCTGCGCTTCACCGGCAGTCGATGGCGGGCGGTGGCGCTTGTGGCTTGTGGCCTGGTCGCCTTCTACCTGCTGTCGCTCGTCTGGTTCACGGCGCTGCACACGAGCGGCACGGAGAAGACGCTGGTCAAGGAGATCGGCGGCAACGCCGGCACGCTCGGGGTCCTCGCGGCGTGCGCGGTGACCTGCGTCGTCGCCCCGCTCTGCGAGGAGTTCCTGTTTCGCGGCTTCATCTTCGCGGCCCTGCGCAACTGGCGCGGGCCCTGGCCGGCCGCCGCGATCACCGGCGTTCTGTTCGGCATCGTCCACGGGCTCTCGGCCCCCGCCGTGGACCTGCTGCCGCTGGCCTTCCTCGGCGTCGTACTCTGCCTCCTCTACCAGCAGACCGGCTCGCTTTACCCATGCATCGCTCTGCACCTGCTCAACAACACGATCGCCTTCGGCGCCGACGAGCACTGGGGCGTGCGGATCGTCGAGTTGACCCTCGCCTCCCTCGCCACGGTCGCCCTCGTGCTCTACCTGGTCCGAATAGCATCCGCCCGATGGACGCCCGTCAGCGACTGATCGCGCTGCTTCGCGAGCACGCGCTCGTGATCGGCGAGGTCGTTCTGAGCGGCGGCGCCACGGCGTCCTACTACGTCGACGCCAAGCGCGCGACGCTGCTCGCGGAGGGCTTCGCCGCGATGGGCGAGCTGGTCGCCCGCCAGGCCGGCGAGTGGGGTGCGACGGCGATCGGCGGCACCACGATGGGCGCCGACCCGGTCGCCTGCGCGGCGCTCGCGGGCGGCTTCGCGGGCAAGGCCTTCTTCGTGCGCAAGGAGGTCAAGGGGCATGGATTGTCGCGGCGCATCGAGGGACCGCTGCTGGACGCCGGTGATCGTTGCGTGGTCGTGGAGGACGTTGTCAGCACCGGCAGCTCGACGCTGCTCGCGATCGCGGCGCTGGCGGAGGCAGGACTCCAGATCTGCGGCGTGATCAGCGTGCTGGACCGCCTCGGCGGCGGTCGTGAGGCGATCGAGGCGGCCGCCGGCGCCCCCTACGTCGCGCTGTGCACGATCGACGACGTCTACCCCGAGCGCCCGGGCGCGTAGCGCCGGGCGCCGACGTTCCGGCGAAGGGGCGGGTGCCGATGCCCCCGCCAGGAGTCGAACCTGGATTTGCCGCTTAGGAGGCGGCCGTCTTATCCATTGGACTACGAGGGCGCGGCGCGGGCGATCCGCTCTGGTCCTGTGCTACTCGTCGTCTTCGTCGTTGCTGTCGTCGTAGAGCGACTCGCGCGCGATCTCCTCGCCGGCCTGGGTGTAGAGCCGTACCTCAAGCAGCGCGCCGGCGAAGTCATCGGGTGCGAGCAGGGTGAAGCGGTCGTCGCTCAGCGTGCACTGATCGACCGTCTGCTCGCCGAGCTCGGCGGTGGCGACCGCCCCGCCGGACACCAGTGCGCGACCCCAGACCAGCGTCATCGACGCGACCTCGTCCTCGACGCCGTGCCAGCTGCCGACCACCTCGTCGCAGAGGTCGAGCGTCCAGTCCGGGTTGCGTTCGGCGGTTTCCTCGGTGAAGTCGGCGTAGGCGGTGAAGTCGCTCTGGTCGCGCCCGTCGGTGCCGGCGACGAACCGCACGTATCCGTACAGCTGGTAGTCGATCGAGGTCATCGCGCTGACCGGGATGTAGGTGTAGCCGTGCCAGGTGCGATCGGGATGGAAGCTCAGCTCACCGGGCTCGCCCACCTCGTCGAGATCCTGCGCCGCCGCAAGGAACTCCGCGCGCAGGCGGTCACCCCAGCGACCGCTCGGCGTGGGCTCGTGCGAGGGCTCGGCGACGTTGGCGGGGATCGGTGGGTCCGCGGGCGGCATGGCGGGCGGGAGGATACTTCGACTGCGCCGACGGCGGCGAGCCCGTTCAGAGGACTGCTACGCCGGCGCGTTGATCTGTGCCGGCGCGACGTGCGCGGCGAGCGGCTCCACGGCCTCGACGGGCGCTGGCAGCCCCGCCGCCGTGTAGGCGTCGATCGTGTCGAGCGTTTCGGCTTCGAGCAGTGCGCGCGCCAGCGTTTCGAGCTGGTCGCGATGGCTCGTCAACAGCTCCGTGACGGCGTGGTGGCCCTCGTCGACGATCCTGCGAACCTCGCCGTCGATCAGCTCCTGGGTGGCCTCGGAGGTCTCCTTGGCGCCCGGCAACAGGTAGCCCATCGCCTCGCTCGGGATCACCGCGATCGGCCCGATCGCGTCGCTCATGCCCCATCGCCCAACCATCTGGCGGGCGATCGAGGTGAGCTGTTGGATGTCCGATTCGGCGCCCGTGGTGATCGTGCCGTAGACGACCTCCTCGGCGACGCGGCCGCCGAGCGCGACGAGGATCTTGCCGTGCAGGTCCTCTTTGGAGTAGGAGACGCGATCGGTGTCGGGGGTCGAGAGCGTCACGCCCAGTGCCATGCCGCGCGGGATGATCGAGACCTTGCGGACCGGGTCCGCGCCCGCCGTGAGCATGCCGACCAGCGCGTGACCGGACTCGTGG
>PMKB01000058.1 GCA_003157595.1 Solirubrobacterales bacterium | reverse complement strand
GCGCAGCAGGCGAGGCCGAAGGTCGCCGGGTAGATCGAGTTCGAGCGCCCCCAGGCGACCGCCTTGTCCAGCGTGGTCAGCAGCAGCGACTGCTCGACGTGGCGCTCCAGCTCGAGCCCGTCGAGGTCGCCGCGCAGCAGGTCGCGCGCGAGCAGCCCGCGGGCGCGCAGGCTGCCCGCTTCGATCGGCTCGCGTGTCAGCGCCATTCCAGTGCCCCCCGCCGCCAGACATACCCGAACGCGACGGTCAACAGGACGATGAAGGTGATCAACTCACCGAGCGCGAAGGTGCCGTAGGCCCGCAGCTCAGCCGCGATCGGAAACAGGAAGATCACCTCGATGTCGAACAGGATGAAGAGCATCGCGATCAGGTAGAAGCTGATGCCGAAGCGGAAGCCCTGCTTGACCTCCGACGGCAGACCGCATTCGTAGGGCTGCGTCTTGGCCGGGATCCGCCGGCGCGGACCGAACGCGGCGTTGAGCAGGGCGAACGTGCAGCCTACGATCGCCCCGAGCGCAAGGAAGACGATCGCGGGCAGGTAGGTTCTGATCACAGCGCGCTGTTATATCACTACCCCCGATGTTTGTGACGGAGTGTTACTTAGTGGCAAAACGCTCGATATCAAGGCGTGCCGGGGGCCGATGAGCGCGCGCGATGTCGCGATCTGGGGAGCGCTGGCCGTGGCCGCCGCGAACGGCCTCGTCGGGCTCTTTGGAGCGGTGCGCTGGTACTGGTTTGCGCCGAGCCGCGAGTTCTGGCTCGGAGTGCGCGTCGGGCAGGGCCTCGCCCTCGCCTACGCCGTGCTCGTCGCCGTCCAGCTGCTCGGTCACCAGCACCCGTCGAGCAGCCTCTACTACCTCTACGCGCTGCTGCCGATCGCGATCGGCTTCGTCGCCGAGCAGCTGCGGCTCGTCGCCGCCGACCAGGTGCTCTCGAGGGGCGAGCTCGACGATGCGCAGCAGGTCGCGACGCTGCCGCCGGCCGAGCAGCAGGCGATCGTGACCGCGATCCTGCGCCGCGAGGTGGGTGTGATGGCGCTGGCGGCGTTGGTCGTGTGCGTGCTCGCGCTGCGTGCCGCCGGCACCTATTGAGCGGCCGCGAATGGAGCGCCGGCGGGGGCCGGCGCTCACCGGCGGGGGAGAAGACCCGGCGTCGGCATCGGTTGCCGCCGTAAGGATCGATCGCAAGGCAACAGGGCGACCGTCTTGCACCGACGCCGGGGTGGTCTGATTCGACGCCGGCGCGACCGGCTCCTGCAACGCTGCGGCGATCGGTGTCCGGCGTTCGGGCTGCCGTCCCCATATGATCTGCGCCCGCATGGCTTCACCCGCACAGATCGCAAGGACCGTCGCGGTCGGCGCTGCCGTGGCGCTCGCAATCAGCGCCTGCAGCTCGCAGGGCATCCAGCTGTCCAAGAGCAGCGCTTACCGGACCGGGGCGGAGCTGTTCGCCACGCACTGCTCGGGCTGCCACACGCTGTCGCTGGTCGGCGCGGAGGGCTCGGCGACCTCGGTCCAGGGCCGCGTGCGGACCAACGGGCCGAACTTCAACTTCCGCAAGGAGGGTTACGCCTGCGTGCTGTACGCGATCCAGAACGGCGGATTCTCGGGTCAGATCATGCCCCAGAACATCGTCGTCGGCTCGGATGCGACGGCGATCGCGCACTTCTTGGCGAAGTACGCCGGCCTGCAAGCGCCGCACACGCCGACGATCGGGTCGAGCAACTCCTGTTCGGGTTAGGAAGCCATCCCAGCACCCCAATCGCATCGCTGGCGCCGGCGGATCGTTAGGAGGCCGCGATTCTCGACCTCAGGCTGATCCGCGAGGACCCCGACGCCGTCCGCGCGGCGCTCGAGCGGCGGGGTGGGGGGGTCGCCGCCGGCGTCGAGGCGGTGCTCGAGCTCGATGCTCGCCGGCGCAGCCTGCTGCCGGAGCTGGAAGACCTGCGCGCCGCGAAGAACCAGGCCTCCGAGGAGATCGCGCAGGCCAAGCGCGACGGCGCCGACACGACCGCGGCGATCGCCCAGATGCGCGAGGTGGGTGAGCGCGAGAGACGGCTTCAGGCGGAGCTTGCAGCCACCCAGGCGCAGCTGCACGCGGCCATGATCGTGCTGCCGAATCTGCCGGCGGCGGACGCGGCCGACGCCGACACGGTGATCCGCTCGGTCGGCGAGTGCCGCCCCGGCCCGGTGGCCGACCACCTCGAGCTCGCCGGCGGCCTGATCGACATGGAGGCCGGCGCGCGGCTGTCGGGCTCGCGCTTCGCCTATCTCAAGGGGGATCTGGTGATGCTCGAGCTGGCGCTCGTGCGCTGGGCGCTCGAACGGCTGCGCGCCCAGGGCTTCGAGCCGGTGCTTCCCCCCGTGCTGGTCCGCGAGCAGGCGCTCTACGGCACCGGTTTCCTGCCCGACACCGAGCAGCAGATCTACAGCCTGCCCGACGACGAGCTGTTCCTCGTCGGCACCTCCGAGGTCGCGCTCGCCTCGCTGCATGCCGGCGAGATCCTCGACGCCGCCACGCTGCCGCGCCGCTACGCCGGCTTCTCATCGTGCTTTCGCCGCGAGGCCGGAGCGGCCGGCAAGGACACTCGCGGCATCTTCCGCGTGCACCAGTTCGACAAGGTTGAGATGTTCGTCTTCACGACCGCCGAGGAGGCGACGGCGGAGCACGAGCGGATCCTCGCGATCGAGGAGTCGCTGCTGCGCGAGCTGGAGATCCCCTACCGCGTGGTCAACATCGCGGTCGGCGACCTGGGCTCCTCGGCCGCCAAGAAGTACGACTGCGAGGCCTGGCTTCCCGGCCAGCAGCGTTACCGCGAGCTGACCTCCTGCTCGAACACGACCGACTTCCAGGCGCGCCGCCTGGAGATCCGCGTGCGACCCGCCGGCGGGCGTCCGGTCACCGCCGCCACGCTCAACGGCACCGCGGTCGCGACCGGCCGCACGATGATCGCGCTGCTCGAGAACCACCAGCGCGAGGACCGCTCGGTCGTGTTGCCGGAATGCCTGGTGGCGTTCGGCGCGCCCGCCGTGATCCCAGCCCAATCCTGATCAGGGGTGGGGGCGCCTTCGGCGCCCCCAAGGGCGAGCGCCGGCGGCAGTCCGCATGCTCGGCGCGCTAGCGCGCGGCCGGCGCCGCAAGCTCGATCGTGAACACGGCCCCTCCGCCGGGGGCGTTGTCCGCACTGACCTTGCCGCCGTGCGCCGCCACGATCGCCGCGACGATCGCGAGCCCGAGGCCGGCGCCCGCCCTGCCGCGCTCGCGACCGGTCTCGGAGCGCCAGAAGCGCTCGAACACGCTGTCCTGGGAGCCCTGCGGCAGGCCCGGGCCGTGATCGCGCACCTCGATCCGCACGCTGCCGTTCGCACCCGTCAGCGACAGCTCGATCGGCGAGCCGGCCGGGGTGTGGGTCAGCGCGTTGCGCATCAGGTTCGCGAGCACCTGGCGAAGCTGCGAGGGGTCGCCGCTGACGATGTGCTCACCGGCGAGGGTCAGCGTCACCTCACGCTCGCGCGCGGCGGCGCGCGCGTCGTCGGCGGCGTCGCGCGCGAGCGGCTCGAGGTCGACCGCCTCGCGGCGAGGGAGCGGCATCTCATCCAGGCGGGCAAGCGCGAGCAGGTCCTCCACGAGGATGCCCATGCGCGTCGCCTCTTCCTCGATCCGCGCCATCGCCTTTTCGGTGTCCTCGGTGGACGCCGTCGCGCCCATGCGGAACAGCTCCGCGTAGCCGCGGATCGAGGTCAGCGGCGTGCGCAGCTCGTGCGAGGCGTCCGAGAGGAAGCGCCGCAGGCGATCCTCGCTTGCCTGGCGCTCGCCAAACGCTTGCTCGATCTGTCCGAGCATCGCGTTCAGGGCGAGGCCGAGGCGGCCGACCTCGGTGCGCGAGTCCGCGGGGCTGACGCGGCGCGAAAGGTCCCCGGCGGCGATCGCGCCGGCCGTCGCACCCATCCGGTGCAGCGGCCGCAGGCCGATCCGGATCAGCAGCCAGGCGAAGGCGGCGAGCGCGAGCAGCACCGCGGCGATCACGATCAACTCGACGGTGCGCAGCCGGGTGAGTGTCTGGCTGAGGTCGTTGAGCGGGATCGCGATCGTCATCGTGCCCGACCCGGTGTCACTGGTCTTGCGCAGCACGCGGTACTGCAGTCCCGAGCCGGCCGCCGAGTCGACGGTGATCAGCTTCGGGTGGCGAGGGTTGGTGGTCAGTGGTATGGACGTCGGAAGCTTCGGCTGGGAAGCGCCCTCGCCCCCGAACTCGCCCTCCTTCATCTTCCCGGTCGCGGCGATGTAGATGCCGTAGGTGCCGACCGGCGGGAGCACATGGCCGGCCAGCTCACCGCCGGGCTGGGGGCCGCCGCCGCTCGGCGGCGGGAAGAGCCCTGCGCCGCCGCCGCCGAAGCCGCCGCCGCCGCCGCCCGGTGTCAGGCCGCCGCCGGCCTTGGCGACGCCGAGCTGGCGGTCGAGGAAGTCCTCGAAGCTGTTGATCGTGGCGCCTGAGAGCTGCGAGTCCACGCGCGAAACCAGGTAGGAGCGCTCGGCCGCGTAGGTGACGACGCCGGCGATCACCAGCCCCGCGGCGGTCAGCGCGATCAGGCCGATCAGCAGCCGCGCACGCAGCGACATCGCGCTCTCAACCCCGCGGCATCCGCAGCGCGTAGCCGACGCCGCGCACGGTGTGGATCAGCGACGGTGAGCCGACGTCGATCTTCTTGCGCAGGTAGCTGATGTAGGTCTCCAGCACGCGGGCGTCGCCGCCGAAGTCGTAGTTCCAGACATGGTCGAGCAGCTGCGGACGGGTGAGTACGCGGCGCGGATTCGCCATCAGGTAGCGCAGCAGGCGAAACTCGGTCGCGGTGAGCTCGACCTCGCGCCCCGCGCGCGCAACCTCGTGGGTGTCCTCGTCGAGTTCCAGATCGCCGAACACGAGCTTCGAGCTGCTCTCCTCCGATAGGCCCGAGCGGCGCAGGATGGTGCGGATCCGGGCGACGAGCTCCTCGAGGCTGAACGGCTTGGTGACGTAGTCGTCGCCGCCGAGCGTCAGGCCATGGACGACGTCCTCGGTCGAGTCGCGAGCGGTCAGGAAGATGATCGGCACCTTCGCGCGAGCGCCGGCGAGCCGCCGGGCCACCTCGAAGCCGTCGATGTCGGGGAGCATCACATCCAGCACCACCAGCTGCGGGGGCCGCGCGGCGACCGCAGCGATCGCGTCGGCGCCGGTCGCGGCGGACTCGACATCGAAGCCCTCGAACCGCAGCGCCATCGAGATCACATCGACGATGTTGGGCTCATCGTCGACGACCAGGACACGCAGCCGCTCGTCATCCGCGCTCATGCAGGGATTGTCGCGCCCTTTGCTGTGAGTTTGCTGAGTCTCGCGTCGGCGGGCGTTGCCGGCGCGCGCCGACGCGACCGTCAGGCCGCGGGGCGCTCGGCGACGCGCTCGACCGCCGGCGCGATCGGCTCGGAGCGATCGATCCGAGCCGATCGATCGAGCCACTCGACCCGCGAGGCCGGCTGGATCGGCTCGACTCGCCTGACCGTACGTTCGGACTCGGCGCGCTTGGCGTAAAGCTGCTCGCGAACCTCGGCCTCCTGGTCTTCGTTGCCCACTTCGTAGCTGGCGCCTGAAAACCAACCCGCGCGTCGCGTCCCAGACGCCCGCGCTCGGGCGCCACCACCATCGCTCCGAGACACCCCGGTCATCGACGCCACCATAGAGCCCGGGTCGGACTGCATCACGCGGCGGTTCCGCACCTTGCGGCGTTTCACAAATGGCGGCTTCGCCGCGTCGGCCGCGCTACGGTGTCGCGGCATGTCGGAGCGCGCCAGGATCGCCACTTCGCTGCTTGCCGGTGCGGTGATCGCCGTGATCGTCGCGCTGCTGTTGATCGGCGCGACCGCGGGCTCCGCCGGCGCGAGCTGCGCTGCGGCGACCGACCGCACCTACCTCTCGATCGCGTTCGCGCTGGCGCGTCGGATCAACGTCGGCGAGAGCACCGGCAATGCGGTCGAGCGGGCGCTGCACACGATCTCGAGCGACCAGGTGCTCGCCGCCGCGGTCGCCGCGGACGACGTCACGGCGGTCGAGAGCGAGGTCCACGTGCTCGTCTTCAACCACGAGCACATCGTTCGCCTGCGCGTGCTGCGCGCCGGAGCCGTGCTCGACGATCTCGGCGGCCCGCTCGTGCTCGCGCCGGTCAGCGGATCGCTGCGCCTGGGTGGGCGCGTGGTGGGGACGTTCGTGATGTCGATCCAGGACGACGCGGGTTATCGCAAGCTCGCGCAGCGGCTCGTCGGCGCCGCCGTCGTGATGCGCTACCGGGGCCGCACCGTCATGAGCGACATCGCCGCCGGCAACCAACGCCTGCCCGCGCGCGGCTCCGTCGCGATCGGAGGCGTGCACTACCTGGTCGCGAGCTTGCGCGACGGCCGCTTCCCGTCGGGCACGCTTCGCATCTGGCTCCTGTTTCGCAGCCCGCCGGCGACGCTCGCGCGCAGCACCTGCGCCCAGGTCGGCGCCGACGTGCTCGCCGACGTCGCGCGGCGCGCCTACGAGGAGTCGCGGAGCGGTCCTCCGGTGCGCCCGGCGCTCACCACGCTCGCGCTCGACCAGGCGCTGCCGCAGGCGCTGGCGGCCGGCGACTACCGGGGGGCCGCGAAGATCGTCACAGGCATGGTCGCCGGCGGCGGCTTCGCCCGTCTGCAGGTGAGCGTCGGGGGTCGCGTGATCGCCGACGCCGGCTCGTCGATCCCGCTGCTCGCGCCGCTGCGGCGACCGATCCGCGACAGCGCCGGGGACGTCGTCGGCAGCGCCCTGTTCTCCGTGCAGAACGCCCATGGCTACACGATCCTCGCCCATGCGCTGACCGACGTCCCGGTGCTCGTTCGCACCGGCCGCCGCCAGCTCGCCGGCAGCTTCCCAGGCCCACCCAACCTCCCCGCGCGCGGGCCGGTCACCTACGACGGCGTCCACTACGTCGTTGCCTCCTTCACCGCCACCGCCTTCCCGACCGCAAGCGTGAGGATCTACGTGCTCAACCGGGCGTGACGTGCGCCGGCCGCCCCGGCCGATCGCGAGGCAGCCGCTCAAGCGGCCGGCGTGAGGGCGATCGCGTCCACGGAACCCGGCGGTAGCTCGACCCGCGCGCGTCCCGCGGCCGCGACGACGGCGGCGCTGCTCACGGTCGGGGCGTCGGAGCGCACGCGCAGCACGCGCACGGGTGCCGCTGCGTGCAGCGTGACCCACGCGGCCTTTGAGCCGTAATTGCTGAGCACGATCGTCCTCGACCCATCCGGCGCGGTGATCGCAACGCCGTCGAGGCTCGCGGCGTTCGGGATCGCGCGGAGCACGGCGCCGGGCGTCAGCAGGCCGGCGGCCGCGCGCAGGCCCGCGTAGAGCGGCCGCGCCACCAGCTCGCCGGCGCTGAGCACGAACGGGTCGTAGGAGCCCCCGCTCGAGTGCAGGCGCACTGAGACGAAGCCGTCGCGCAGTGCCGTCAGGATCATTCGCACCGCCCAGACCGCCGCCGCCGGCTCGTCGGAGGCACCCGCAAGCCCACCGCAGCTGATCGAGTTGGCCTCCGAGATCACGGCCTTCAGGCCCGCTGCGCGCGCGTCACGGGCGAGCCTGACGCGCTCATCGAGCTTGGTCTGGATCTGGTGGCTGAGCAGCGCGCTGGTGGCGGCACCCGGATCGTGGCAGCCGTCCAGTGGATAGAAGTGCGCGTCAATCGTCCTCAGGTGCAGCGTCCGAGCGAGCAGCGGCACCCTGGCGACCCAGCGCCCGGAGGCGAAGTCGGGCCCTTCGAGCTTGGTCCCGGGCCCGAGCACCGCGGCCAGCGCCCTGACGCGCGCCAGGTAGGTCGGCCACGGCATCCGGTTCGCCACCAACGCGTGGCCGTTCCACCACCGCACCGGATCGCCGTAGATGTCCGGCTCGTTGCCCAGCTCGAAGCTCAGCCGCGACCGCGGGATCGCGGCGCGTGCGCCGGCCGCCATCTCCGCGGCCCACGACCGCTTTCCCCACGCGACGTTGAGCCCGACGACGACGGGGATCCGCGTTTCGCGCTCCAGGCACGCCAGTTGCGCCCAGAAGCGGGGCGGCAGGTCGCGCAGGCCCGGGAGCGCGGGGCTTCCCGCCGGTGCCAGCTCGTCCTGTGAGTCCCCGCCGATGCGGAGCGCCGGCGAGCCCAGCGCGGCGATCGCGTGCGTGAACGCCGGCGGCGGGCAGCGGCCGCTGCCGAGGTCATGCACGAGCAGCGGATACTCGATGCTCAGGCCGACCGGATGGGGGCCGATCGTGAGCGCCGGCCCAGCCGGCGCCGCCAGCATCAGCGCCGCCGGCGCGTGCGCGGCCGGCCGCCCGGCTCGGTGCACGCCGTGCAGCGCGATCGCCGCCAGGGCGAGGACGATCGCCATCCCCGCCGCCAGGCCGAGTCTGCGCCGCCTCACGCCGCGTGAGGTGCTGCGGGCCGCGCGGCGGATCGCGGATCGCGCCGGGCTCGCTGAGCGGCGATTGCGCTGTTCATCGCCGTCGCCGCCAGTCCGGGCACGGCCGCCGCGGCGGCTGGGCGCCGGCTGGCGTATTTCGCCTCGCGCCGCCCTGCCCGCCGCTGGTCGGGACCGACGCCACCGGCCTAGCCTTCGGGCAGCGGCTCAAACAGCGTCGTGCCGCCCATCGCCTGCGACACGACGTTCGCCGTCCGTGTCAGGTGGTTGTGCAGCGAGCGCGCGGCGAGCTCGGCGTCATGCTGGATGCACGCCTGCAGGATCACCTCGTGCTCGACGCTTCGCGCGCGCAGCTTGGGCGCGACGTTCGCGGCGAGGCGGTAGCGCTGGCTGGTCTCCCACAGTGGCTCGATCAGCCGCAGCAGCCAGCGCGAGTCGGCGGCGTCGTAGAGCGCGAAGTGAAATGCCGTGTGGGCAGCCCAGGTCTCGGGAGAGGAGTCGTCGGGAAGCTCGTCGAGCGTCGCCAGCCGCTCCGTCGCGAGCGCCGCCTCGGCCTCGCCGAAGCGCAGCGCCGCTCGCCGGACGGCGAGCGGCTCGAGTGCCAGGCGGGCCTCGTAGACCTCGGCCAGATCGGGGATCGACAGCTCGGTCACGCGGCCGCCGCGGTGGGGGATGTTCTCGACCAGGCCGGCGGCGTCCAGACGGCGCAGGGCCTCGCGGATCGGCATCGCACTCATCCCCAGCGCGACCCCCAGCTCTTCGATTGGCAGGCGCTCGCCGGGCGCCAGACGGCCGGTGACGATCGCGTCGTGCAGCGCCGCGAACGCCCGGTCGGCGAGCGTACGATGACCTTCGACGGCGCCGGCGCCGGCGAGCCTGGTCAGTCCGCCGGCCACCTCAGCTCCCGCGATCGGACTCGCTGATCCGCGCGCCGGCGCAGAGCACGGATTCGACCTGCTCGCGCAGCAGCTCGCCCAGCCCGCGCTGGAGCAGCGAGGCCAGCACGCCGCGCAGCAACAGCTCGGCCCGCCAGCTCGCCTGCGTCTCCTCGCCGGCCGACGCGAGCTCGAGCGCGATCGAGAGCTGGAGCAGGTTCTCCCCGGAGCGCCCGCAGGCGGCGATGCGCACGAACTCGCCGGGGCGCGCCTCCACGATCTCGAAGTCCAGCGCCACGCGCGTCTCGCCGAGCGCCGTGAACGGGTGGGCGACGGCACTGAAGTGGCGCTCGTCCTGGACCGAGACATCGCCGACGCCGGGCAGCGCCTGCGCCAGGCGGCCCGGGTCGCTCAGGACAGCCCACAGCTCCTCGCGCGGACTCGCCACCGTCATCTGGCCGCTGACGATCATCTCGAGACCACCTCCACACCTCGCGGGCCGGCCGC
The DNA here is from genome assembly GCA_003157595.1 of Solirubrobacterales bacterium. Classification (GTDB taxonomy): domain Bacteria; phylum Actinomycetota; class Thermoleophilia; order Solirubrobacterales; family Solirubrobacteraceae; genus Palsa-513. Next base: position 3,122 of record PMKB01000058.1, on the reverse strand, counting down.
CGCGGCGCTGCGCAGCAGCTCGTAAACCCGTTCGGCGTTGTTGTGCGTGTCGTAGACGATGTGGGCGCCGTGCGGCAGCGCGTCCTCGATCGCGCTGGCGATCGTCGACAGCGGCGCGCCGCCGCCTTCGCCCATGCCCTTCGCGCCGTTGGGGGTGAACGGCGACGGACACTCGATCTCGCCGGTGCGAATGTGGGGGACGTCGAGCGAGGTGGCGGCGTGGTAGTCCATGAACGTCGAGTTCAGCAGCTGCCCGTCGGCGTCGTACTCGAAGCTCTCATACAGCGCCGCTCCGATTCCGTGCGCGGTGGCGCCGTGCACCTGGCCCTCGACGATCTTGGGGTTGACCTTGCGGCCGCACTCGTCGACCGCCGCGTAGTCGAGGATCGTGACCTGGCCGGTCTCGTCGTCCACCTCGACAACCGCCGCGTGCACCTGGCTGGCGTAGGTCAGCGTCAGCTTGCCGCGCTTGGTCTCGTGGTCGGGAACCGTGAACGGCGGGCGGTACACATAGCGGCAGTTGAGCGTCACGGAGTCGGCCAGCTCACCGGGCAGCTCGGCCACGTTCGCGAAGACGGTGGCCGCGATGCCGATGAAGGGGATCGCCGCCTGCGGATTGGCCGCGAGGCGGACGAATCCGTCGGCGAGCTCGATGTCTGACTCCTCGGCGCCGAGCATGCACGCCCCGACCTTGACGATCTCCCCACGCAGTCGCTCGGCCGCCCCCATCACGGCGCCCAGGCCGGTCACGGCGAACTGGCTCGCGTAGGTGCCCGAGAAGCCGACGTAGGTGTTCGCCGCCTTGTTGTAGCCGGCCACGACGTGAACCTGGTCCGGGCTGCAGCCGAGGATGTCGGCTGTGACCTGCGCGGCGGTCGTCTCGTGCCCCTGTCCCTGCGGGCTGGTCCCGATCGTCACCGTGACCTCGCCGTAGAGGTCGAGCCGCACGACCGCGGCCTCGCCGTTGCCGGAGAACGGAAGCGCGGAGTTGATGATCCGCGATTGCCCGAAGTTGTTGGTGCCGGAGTCGAGCGTCGAGCCGATCCCGATGCCGATCCGCTTGCCGCTGCCGGCGCTCGCGAGCTGGCGGGCGCGGGCGCCCTCGTAGTCGATCAGCTCGAGCACCTGGTCGAGCATCGCCGGGTAGTCGCCGGAGTCGTAGATGCAGCCGTTCGGCGTCTCGTAGGGGAACTCCTCGGGTTGCACGTAGTTGAGCTTGCGCAGCGCCACGCGATCGAAGTTCAGCTCCTTCGCGACGACATCCACGATCCGCTCGATCAGCCACAGATGCTGCAGGCGCGAGTAGCCGCGGTTGGGGCCGACGGGACACTTGTTCGTCAACGTCTCGGTGTAGTCGACGCGGACATGCTTGAAGCGGTAGTTGCCGGGCACGACCTGCGACCAGATCACCGCGCCGAGCGGCTCGTAGCGCAGGTAGGCGCCGGCGTCGTCGAAGGCCCGCACCTTGAAGCCGAGGATCGTGCCGTCGCTCATCACGGGCACCTCGATGTCGAGGAAGGTTCGCTCGTTGCCGTGAGCCGAGGCCACGAGGTGCTCCCAGCGCGACTCGCTCCACTTCACCGGGCGACCGGCCTTGCGCGAGAGCAGCGCGAGCGCGGTCAGGTAGGTGTAGCTGGTGATCTTGATCCCGAAGCCGCCACCGATGTCCTGGCTCGAGAACTGCATGTGGTCGACCCCCAGGCCGATCGCCGGCCCGATGAACATCGCCGCGAACATCGGCATCTGGTTGTTGGAGCGGAACTCGACCACGCCCGTGCCCGGGTCCCAGTTGACCAGCGCGCCCGTCGTCTCGAGCGGCGTCGAAGAGAAGCGGTGGAAGTGCAGGCGGTCGATCCGCACGACGTGGTCGGCGTGCTCGAGCGCCCAGTCGACGTCGCCGTAGTCGTAGAGCCCGTGCCAGGCCACGTTCGAGCCGATCTCCTCATGCAGCACCGGCGCCTGCGGTTCGATCGTGGCGATCCCGTCGACCACGACTGCCAGCGGCTCATAGACCACCTCAACGAGCGCGGCGGCGTCGCGCGCCAGCTCAGCGGACTCGGCCAGCACACAGGCCACCGGCTCGCCCATGTAGCGCGCCTTGCCGACCGCCAAGCAGTAGTCCTTCATCAGACCGGCCGGCTCGGGGGCCATCTGGAAGAACGGCTGTTGCAACAGGCCGACCTCCTCGCCGGTGAGCGTCGCGTACACGCCCGCCACGGCCTCGCAGCGCGAGACGTCGACCGAGACGATCCGCGCGTGGGCATGGGGCGAGCGCACGAAGTGCACGTGGCCCTGGCGGTGCATCCAGAGGTCGTCGACGAAGGCTCCCTGGCCCTTCAGCAGGCGCTTGTCCTCCTTGCGCGGCACGCTCTTGCCCGACCACGCGCCCAGCCGTTCGCTCTGCTCGACCTCGGGGTAGTAGGTCGTCTCGCCTGATGGGGTGCTCATCGCGTCACTCTCCTTGGGCTCCGGCGGCGGCCTCGATCGACCGGACGATGTTCACATAGCCTGTGCAGCGGCAGATGTTGCCCTTCAGCGCGCGGCGAATCTCCGCCTCGCTGGGGTGTGGGTTCTCCGCCAGCAGCGTCTTCGCGTTCAGCACGATCCCGGGCGTGCAGTAGCCGCACTGCAGGCCGTGGTGCTCTTTGAAGGCCTGCTGGATCGGGTCGAGTCCGTCGGGGCCGTCGCCGAGGCTCTCGATCGTCTCGATCTCGCAGCCGTCGGCCTGGACCGCGAGCATCATGCAGCTCTTGATCAGCTGGCCGTCGCAGATCACCGAGCAGGCGCCGCAGTTGCCGGTGTCGCAGCCGATGTGCGTGCCGCGCAGGCCGAGCGTCTCGCGTATGAAATGCTCGAGCAGCCGCCGGGCCGGCACGGCGGTGGAGTGGGGCACGCCGTTGACCGTCACGTCGATCACGTGTACCGCTGCGCCCTCAGTCGCCATCAGCCACCTCCGCCTCTCGTCGTGTCGGGAATCTCGCGCCGGACCTCATCTCGCGCCGCCGATCGCGTCCGCCAGCGCACGCTTCGCCATCACGGCGGCCATCTCGCGCCGGTAGGAGCCGCTCGCGTGCACGTCCGACGGCGGCTCGAGCCCCTCGCCGGCGACGGCGGCCGCCGCG
>PMKB01000293.1 GCA_003157595.1 Solirubrobacterales bacterium | reverse complement strand
CCGACGTAGCGGGAGATCTTCGCGAACTGATCGGTCGGGGTGTAGACGCGATCGTCGCCGTGGTATTCGAGATACAGATAGTCGCGGGTGACACCGGCCACCGTTCGCGTCTCGAAGCCGGCGAAGCGCGCGATCCCGTGGTCCTCGTGCACGACGATGTCGCCGGAGCGCAGGTCGGAGAACGAGCGCAGCGCCCCGCGGCGCCCGACGGCGGGACGGGCCTGCGTGCGGCGGCGGTGAAACAGCAGGTGGTCGGGGATCACCGCGAGCCGCAGCCCCGGGGCGACGAAGCCCTCGCGGAGCGCCGCCTGGGCGAAGGTCAGGCGATCCTGCGGCGGCGAGTCATCGAGCCAGCCGGCGGTCAGCCGCGCCAGGTTGTGCGCCGCTCGCTCGCCGTCGCCGCGCCGTGTCCACGTGACGACCGTGCGGTAACCCGAGCGCAGGTCGCGCGCCAGCTCCGACTCCGCCTCGGCCAGCGAGCGCGCGACCCCGCCGGCCGCCTGTGCGTGGAACTCGACCGGCGCGTTGCCGGCGAGCGAGTGCAGGCGGATCCGCGCGCGAGAGCCCAGAGCGGCCTCGATCTCGTCCGGCGCGACGTAGAGGTTGTGGGCGTCGGCGTCGTGGAAGGCGGCGGTCACGTCGGCCCAGTGGTCGCGCAGGGTGGGTCCGATCTCCTCGGAGCCGACGACGAGCAGGCTCGCGGCGTCGCCGACCAGCTCGAGCAGCGGCCGGAAGCGATCCAGCGGCAGCAGATCGGCGATGTCCTGGCGCTCACCCTCGAGCGCGATGCCGCGATGCTCGAGCGCCAGCTCCGCCGCCGGCGCCACCTCGATGCGCTCGACCAGTTCCAGCGAGCGCTGCGTGAAGGTCGAGAACGTGCGCAGCGATTCGATCTCGATGTCGAACAGCTCGATGCGAACCGCCCGCTCTGCCGTGGCGGCGAACAGGTCGAGCAGCCCGCCGCGCATCGCGAACTGGCCGCGATCGTCCACCTGGGAGACCCGCTCGTAGCCCATCTCGACAAGCGTCTGCACGCACTCGTCCAGATCGAGCAGCTCGCCCACGGCCAACTCGAAGGAATGCGGCCGCAGCGCCGGATCGGGCACCTTCTCCGACAGCGCCGGCGCCGAGGCGACCAGGACCGGCGCGGCCTCAGAGCGCTCGTGGCGATCGGCGGCGCCGGCCAGCGCGTCCAGCGCGGCGATCCGCAGGCCGACCAGGTGCGGCGGCGGCTCGAGGTGAGACTCGTAGGTCACGCCGCGCGAGGGATAGAAGCGGACGCTGCGCGGAGCAAGCCAGACGGCCAGGTCCGCGGCCAGCTCGCCGGCGGTGCGGTCGTCGGGCGCGACGACGATCGCCGGACCCGGGTCCGCGTGCGCGAGCAGCGCGGCGATCAGGAACGGCCGCAGCGCCGAGGAACAGAAGGCATCGCCGCCCTGAGCGGCCAGCGCCAGTCCCTCCTCGCTCTCGGCGAGGTGGTCGAGCAGCGGCGCGAGGATCGTCACCGCGACCCGGGACCCTGGGGGACCGTGCCCGGCGGGCTCGCGTCGCCTCCCTCCCCGGCGACGATCGCCGCGGCAGCGTCGCCGGCCCGGCTGACCAGCGAAGCGACCTCTGCCGGCGGCTCGCTGAAACGTCCCAGGACGTAGGCGGCGACTATCTCGGGATCAGTCGAATCCGGTCGCCCGACCCCGACGCGCACACGCACGAACTCGCTTCCGCCGAGACTGTGCCGCAGCGACTTCAGCCCGTTGTGTCCCGCCAGCCCACCGCCGACGCGGCTGCGAATCTCACCGAACGGCAGGTCGATCTCATCGTGGATGACCAACACCCGATCCAGCGCCAGTCGGTAGGCGCCGCGCGCCGGACCGACGCTGCGGCCAGCGTCGTTCATGAACGTCTGTGGCTCAAGCAGCGCGACGCGCGGCCCACCGGCGCCGGCGTGCCCCTCACGCAGGCGCCCGCGGTAGCGTTCGCGCTCACGCTCGAGCCCCCAGCGTCGCGCCAGCTCCTCAGCGACGGCGAAGCCGACGTTGTGCCGCGTGTGCTGATACTCCCGGCCGGGATTGCCGAGCCCGACGACGAGCCAGTCGATCGACGGACCGCGCGAGAGGCGCAGGAGCTACTCGCCGTGGTCGCCGGGCGCCGCGTCGTCCGCAGCCTGGGCCGACTCGGCGTGCGCGTCCGCCGCGCCCTCGGACTCGCCGACCAGCTCCGTCTCCTGCTCGATCTCCTCCTCGTCCTCCAGGCGAAGCCGCGGCGGGATCAGCGTCGCGATCACGATCTCATCCAGATCGCCAAGCAGCGTCACGCCCTCGGGAGCCTGGAGCGCCGCGAGCACGAGCGTGTCCCCGATCGACATCTCCGAGACGTCGTGGCCGATCGACTCGGGGATCGCCGTCGGCAGCGCCTCCACCTGCACGCTGTGGGTGACCTGCTCGAGCACGCCGCCGTCGCGGATGCCGGGCGAGTCCTCGGCGCCCAGCAGCTCGACCGCGACCGTCGCCTGGATCGGCTGGTCAAGTCGCACCCGGACGAGGTCAACGTGCATCAGCTGGCCGCGCACCGGGTGGCGCTGGCTCTGCTTCAGCACGGCAGGGGTCGGCCGGCCGCCGTCAAGGGCCACCTCAAGTACCGCGCCGACCGCGGCAAGCGCCGTGCGCAGGGCGCGGTCCTCGACCGCAAAGCTGACCGGTTCGCCCACGCCGCCGTAGAGCACACCCGGGACGAGGCCCTCGCGGCGCATGCGCCGCGCCGAGCGCGAGCCTTGCGGGGCGCGGCTCGAAACGTCGAGTCGGGTCAGTGCGCTGCGTTCCATGCCGCGCCGGATCGTAGCGAACCACGCTGGCTGGCCGCTCGCGCCCCGGGCCGGCGGACGCCCGCGGCGTGCCGCAGGCGAGCGCGCAGCGGCACGCCCTCACGCCGACGCCGCTTCCGCCGACTCCCTCAGCAATCGGCGGTGTCGGGTATCTCGGCGCTCACGGCAAGCAGCCTGACCGTCAGGCCGGTGAGGGCGTTGCCGTCGCGCTCGACCTTGACGCACTGCACCACGGGCAGCCGGCCGAGCGACGATTTCCAGGCTACGCGCGTGTCCGCGACCGTGGTGCTCACCGAGTAGGCCGTCTGCGACTGGTAGGCGAGGATTTGGACGCGGCCGGGCCGCTTGAGGCGGCCGGCGTCGGCGATCACGTTCGCGCGGCAGTGGCTGTCACACCCGTGCAGCGCCGCCAGCATCGCCTGGGCGTCCCCTCGCGCCTCATCCTCGAGCACCGCGAGGACAGCGTTGCGCTCGACGTTCTCGAGCGAGAGCCAGCGTGCCAGCCCAGCGCTGAGAACGAGGAACACGATCACACCGGCGACGATCAGCAATCTCGGCCGCGATCTCATGGCGCCGCGCCTTCGCCTGCGCGCATCGTCAAGCGACCTCGTCGACGCGCCGGGCCAGCGCATCCTCGAACGCTCCGAAGTCGCCTGCCAGCAGGCGATCGATCGGCCTGGCGGGCGGCTGCCCGGCCCGGATCCAGCGCGCGAGGGCCCCCTCCCCGAGCAGTTCCGCCGCCTCGGCGGTCAGCACATCGAGGATCTGGATCTCCGGCCGGTGGGCGACCTCGCCCGCGATCGCTCCGAGCGCGTCCAACTCGAAGATCGCGAGCGCCTCCTCGTCGCTGAGTGCCAGCCGCGCGACCAGGCCGCTGAAGGGCTGGCTCAATCCGGCACGCTCAGAAGAGCTGGTTCTCGCCGCCGAANNCGGATCGAGTCGGTCAGCAGCTCGGCGCACGGCAGCACGAACACGTTCTCGGGAGCGCCCGGCGGAATCGCGACGGTGTCGGTGACGACGACCCGCTGAAACGGCGTGCTCGAAAGGTTCTCGTAGGCCGGGCCGGAGAAGACGCCGTGCGTCGCGGCCGCGAAGACGCTCGTCGCACCCTGCTCGAGCAGCGTCTGGGCGGCGGCGCAGAGCGTCCCCGCGGTGTCGATGATGTCATCGATGATGATCGCCGTCTTGCCGGCGACCTCGCCGATCACGTAGCCGATCTCGGCGACCTGCNNCCTTCTCGGCGAACTTCTGGGCGAGCTTGGCTCGCCCGACATCGGGCGCGACGACCACGACGTCCTCGAGGTGCAGGTCGATGAAGTGCTGGGCCAGGATGAAGCGGGCCGTCATGTGATCGAGCGGCTTGCTGAAGAAGCCCTGGACCTGGCCNNCGCGGCGCGGACTTCTTGTCCTGGCGCGAGTAGCCGAACCACGGCACCACGGCGATCACGCGGTGGGCCGAGGCGCCGACCGCCGCGTCGATCATCACCAGCAGCTCCATCAGCGCGTCGTTCGCGGTCAGGCCTTCCTGCGCGTTGCCGCAGGTCGACTGCACGATGAACACGTCGGCGCCGCGGATCGACTCCTCGTAGCGGCAGTACACCTCTCCGTTGGAGAACGTCTTGAGCTTCGTCGGCCCGAGCTCGACGGCGAGCTTCGCTGCGATGTTCGCGGCGAGCTGCGGCGTCGCGCGTCCGGCGAACAGCATCAGCCGCTTGTCGTAGTCGATCGGGAGACTCGTGATGGCAGGCTGCGGCTCAGTCACGCTCATCGGGTGGGAGTTTAGGGTTCATCCGAGACGCGGGAGCTTCCCGGACGGATTCTCAGTGGTGCTGCGGCGGCCGTGGACCACGAGCGCGACTGGCATCTCAGCGCTCCCCGCGCCGCTCGGCGTAGCGCTCCACGTTGCGCTGGCGCGCCCTGGCGACAGCCAGCGCTCCCGGCGGAACGTCGCCGGTGACGACCGTTCCGGCGGCGGTCCAGGCGTCATCGCCGACCGTCACAGGCGCCACGAACGAGGTGTCCACCCCGCCGTGCACGCGCGCGCCGATCGTCGTGCGGTGCTTGCTCGTGCCGTCGTAGTTGGCGGTGATCGAGCCGGCGCCGAGGTTGGAGTGCTCGCCGAGATCGGTGTCGCCGATGTAGGAAAGGTGCGGCACCTTGGAACCGGCGCCGATGTCCGAGTTCTTGACCTCGACGAAGGTCCCGACCTTCGAATCCTCGCGCAGCAGCGCGTCCGGCCGCAGGTAGGCGAAGGGACCGACGCTCGCCCCGTCGCGGACCTCGCAGCGGACGAGGTGAGAATGGACGACGCTCACACGCTCGCCGAGCAGCGCGTCAACCAGGGTGCTGTGCGGCCCGACCGTCGCCCCGCGGCCGACGCGCGTGGCCCCGAGCAGTTGCGTGCAAGGCTCGATCACGCTGTCCTCGCCGATCTCGACGGTCACGTCGATTGCCGTGGTCGCGGGCTGGACGATCGTCACGCCCGCGAGCATGTGGCGCTCCTGGATGCGTCGCTGCGCCTCGACACGGACCGCGGCGAGCCCGACGCGGTCGTTGACGCCCAGCACCACAGCCGGGTCGCTTGCAGCAAGGGTCGCGACGAGCGCGCCGCGCGCGCGCAGGATCGCCAGCACCTCCGGCAGGTAGCGCTCCCCCTGGGCGTTGTCGGCGCCGACCGCTCCGAGCGCGTCGAGCAGGGCGGCGCCGTCGAACGCGTAGATCCCGGTGTTGACCTCGGCGATCGCCAGCTCGGCCTCGCTCGCGTCGCCGACCACCTTGGTCTCGACGACCCGCACGAACGCGCCATCGCCGTCGCGCACGACGCGGCCGTAGCCGCGCGGGTCGCCGAGCAGCGTGGTGACCATCGTGGCCGCGGCGCCCGATGCCTGGTGTGCCTCGCCGAGCGCACGCAGCAGCTCGGCCTCGACCAGCGGTACATCGCCTGCGAGCACGATCACAACGCCGTCGCGATCGATCAGGGCCGCCGCGGACGCAACGGCGTCAGCGGTCCCCAGTGGCTCGCGCTGCACCACCAGCTCGACCCCCTCGCCCCGGGCCGGAGCGCCAGGCGGCGCGGGCGGCGCGGGCGCCGGATCCGCCGGCGCAGCCGTCGGGCGGGCGCCGATCGCCTCCGCCAGACCGTCGTCGGGGCCGACGACGACCACCACGCGCGCTGCTCCCGCCGCCCTGGCCGCCTCCAGCGGCCACGCCAGCAGCGGCCGCCCGCAGAGGTCGTGGGCGAGCTTCGGCGTGGCGGAGCGCATCCGCGTGCCGCGACCGGCGGCGAGGATCACAACCGTGACTGCGGACATCGCTGTGAGCCTAACTACACTTGCGGCGGTAGCCCTTGGGGGGTCGTCTAACGGCAAGACATCGGCCTTTGGCGCCGGTTATCGGGGTTCGAATCCCTGCCCCCCAGTGCCCGGATCGGCGCGTCCGCCGGCAAGCGAACCTCGGCTGCACACGCGGGCGAGCGCCGCCCGCGGACCGCTGCCCTAGCGCCGCGGGACGCGGCCGCCGGCGTGCCCCGGCTCGGTCGCCGGCCCGCTCGAGGCGCCCACGCCGAGCACGCGCATCGCCTTCAACCCGAGACTCAGCTTCTCGCGCCCGTCGCTCGAGCCGACATCCAGGCCGCACAGCTCGCGCACGCGCTCGAGCCGGTAGCGGATCGTGTGGCGATGGGTGAAAAGGCGCTGAGCGGTACCGGCGACGTTCCCGTCGGCTTCGAGGAAGGCCTCGACCGTTGCAACCAGGTCGGTGGCGTACTGCTCGTCGTAGGCGACCAGCGGTTCAACCGTCTCGGCGTAGAAGCGCTGCAGCTCCTCGGGGTTCTCGCTCATCGCGCTCAGCAGCAGCCGGTAGGCGCCGGTCTCCTCGAAGGCCAGCACGCGGTGCTCCTGGTCGCCCTCGGCCACGTTCGCCGCGAGCAGCGCCTCGTCGGCAGCGCGGGCCAGCTCGAGCGCGTCCGCGGCGGGCCGGCTGCGGCCGATCACGAACACGAAGCCGCCCATCCCGGCCTCCAGGTCGCGCAGCACTCCCTCGGCGGCGCGGCGCGCAGCGGCCTCATCCGCCCCGGCCAGCAGCACGATCACTTCGGCGCCGGCATCCAGATCGCGGTCCGAGAGCACGGCGACGGCGCTCGGCACGGCCGCTCGTGCGGCGCGTGCCGCGATCGCCCGCAGCCGCGACCGCCAGCCCTCCTGCGCCGGCGCCTGCGGGTGCGCGTGGGCGATCAGCACCGAGGCTCCCCGCTCGAGGTCGCGCAGGCCGACCTCGCGGGCAGCCGCCAGCACCTCCTCGCGTCCGGTGATCTCGCGCGCGAGCACGGCCGCAACGAATACCGCCGCGGCCTCCTCCGAGGCCAGCTCAGGCGCACGCACCCGCTCGACCTCCGAGGCGATCAGCGTGCTCAGCAGCCGCAGCAGACCGGGGTTAGGGGCTCCGCGCGCGCGCACGCGCAGCCGCCCGACCTCGACGTCGGCCACGCGCAGCTCGATCGCAACGACACCGTCCGCGTCGACCAGCAGCGAGCGCTCATCCGCCGGCGATCGCGCGGCGACCGCGAGCGCCTGCCCGCCGCGATCGAGCACGACCACGCTCGCATCGAGCGCCCGTGCCGCGGCGCGCACGACCGTCGGCAACCCCGCCCCCGACTCGACGGCCGCGGTGATCTCGTCGAGGGCCGCTAGGTCCAGTGCGCCCGAGATCGCCGGGTCGCTATCCGTAGCGTCCCCAGATCCAGATCACGGCGCCGGCTCCGAGCAAGCCGATCCCCATCATCGCCGCGAGCACGTAGAACGAGAGCATCACCGCGACGAGCCGCTGCCAGGACTGCCTGTAGGCGCCGACGGCGGGCACCAGGATCAGGCCGAGGAACGCGGCGGTGCCGACCAGCCCGCAGACGCCGGCCACGAGATAGGTGATGTCGATCCTGNNGGACGCGCCGCGCGGGCATCGACGCCGGCGCCCCGCAGGGTCGCGGCGGCGCGGGCGGCTGCCGGCGGATCGTCGAAGAGGCCGATCACCGTCGGGCCCGAGCCGCAGACCATCGCCTTCCACGCCCCGGCGTCGCGCGCCAGCGCGAGCGCGCCGGCGAT
>PMKB01000309.1 GCA_003157595.1 Solirubrobacterales bacterium | reverse complement strand
GAACGCCGAGGCCGGCAGGATGACGTCGGCGAACGCGCTCGTCGTGTTCTCGAAGATCTCTTGGCAGACCAGGAAGTCAAGCGACTCCAGCGCGTGCGTGACGTGGGTGACGTTGGGGTCGGTCTGCGCGACGTCCTCGCCAAAGATCCACATCGCCTTCAATTCGCCGGCGACGGCGGCGTCGAACATCTCGTTGATCTTGAGGCCCTTCCTGCGCGACAGCTGGACGCCCCACGTCTGCTCGAACGATCGCGCCACCAGCTCGTCCTCGACCGAGCGGTAGGCGGTGTAGGTGTCCGGCAGCGCGCCCATGTCGGAGGAGCCCTGGACGTTGTTCTGCCCGCGCAGCGGCAGTAGCGCCGAGCCGCGGCGGCCGAGCTTGCCGGTCAGCAGAGCGAGGTTGCAGATCAGCTGCACGACCTCTGAGCCGTATTTGTGCTCGGTCACGCCGAGGCCCCAGAGCAGGCAGGCGTTGCCTGCCTCGCCGTAGATGTGCGCCGCGCGCTCGATTCGCTCGGCCGCGATCCCGGTGATCTCGGCGACCGAGTTGGGGTCGTAGGCGCCGAGTAGATCTGCCAGCGCGTCGAAGCCTCCGGTCCGCGCCGCGATGAAATCCGAGTCGATCAGGCCGTCGCGCAGGATGACATGCGAGATGCCGAGGACGACCGCGGCGTTTGTCCCGGGCCGCGACGCGAGGTGCAGCACGCTGTAGTCAGCGAGCTCGGTCTGGCGCGGATCGATCGTCACGAGCTGCAGGCCGCGCAGCGTCGCCTGCTTGATCCGGGCGCCGACGACGGGATGCGCCTCGGTCGGGTTCGCGCCGATCAGGATCGCGGCGTCGGCGTGGTCGATGTCGCTGAACGATCCGGTCGCACCCGACAGCCCGAACGAGCGGCGCATCGCGAACGAGGTGGGGGAGTGGCATACGCGCGAGCAGTTGTCGATGTTGTTCGTCCCGATCGCGGCGCGCATCAGGCGCGCCATCGCGTAGCAGTCCTCGGTCGTCGCGCGCGAGGATGCCAGGCCGGCGATCGAGTCTGGGCCGTGCGCAGCCTTGATCCGTGTCAGCTCTCTGACGATCAGCTCGGTCGCCTCCTGCCAGCTCGCCCGGCGGAAGCCGTCGCCGTCGCGGATCAGCGGCGTCGTCAGGCGCTCGCGCGAACGCGAGAATTGGTGAGCGAAGCGGCCCTTGAGGCAGGTGTGGCCCTCGTTCGCCGGGCCGTCGTGCGCCGGGCTGATCGCGACGACGCGCCCGTCGCGCGTATGCGCCTCCAGACGACATCCGACGCCGCAGTAGCCGCACGTCGTGCTGACCGTCGAGTCGAACCTGTCCGCACGCATCGGCCCCGCCGATGTTAGCGCAGCATTCCCGTGCTGTCTGGCCCTGCCACTCACAGCTCGAGCAGCGTGTTCTCGGTGATCGCGTCGGTCGGGCAGGTGTCAGCACAGGCTCCGCACGACACGCAACTCGAGTCCCGGAAGCCGGCGTCGAGTCCCGCCGTCACGTTCGCATCGAAGCCCCGGCCGGTCGCGGTCAGCGCAAACGCTCCCTGCGTCTCGTCGCAGGCCCGCACGCAGCGCCCGCAGGAGATGCAGAGCTCGCGCTGGAAGGCGAGATAGGGGTGTCGCTGATCGTGATCGACCGCGTGAGTCATGCCGCGCCAGCGCGGCTCGGAGACTCCGAGCGAGGCGGCGACCCGGGCGAGCTCGGTGTGCGGCGCCGGCGCGACCGGCAGCTCGGACAGTACGAGCTCGACGATCGCGGTCGCGACGCGGCGCGAGGTCTCGTCGTGGGTGTCAATCGCCATCCCCTCGCGGCACGGCGTCGTGCAGGCGGGCAGCGGGCCGGGCGCTCCCGCGACGCCGACCAGGCAGACGCGGCAGGCCCCGAACGGCTCCTGGCGCTCATCGAAGCAGAGCGTCGGCACGTCGGCGCCGGCGGCGCGCAGCGCCTGCAGGACCGTCGTCCCGTCCGCGAGCTCAATCGACGTGCCGTCGACCGCGACCCGCATCAGGCGAGCCCAAGCTCGTCGGGGAAGTGCGCGAGCAGGCTGCGGATCGGCGCCGGCATGCCGCTGCCGTGCGCGCACAGCGAGGCGACCTCGAGCGCCTCGAGCAGCTGCTCGAGGCGCGCCCGCTCGACCGCGCGGCCATCCGCGAACATCTCGTGCGCGCGGCGCAGGCCGATCCGGCAGGGGAAGCACTTGCCGCACGACTCGCTGGCGCCGAAGTGCAGCAGGTGCAGTGTCAGCTCGCGCATGTCGGTCTGCTCGTCGAAGCCGACGATCCCGCCGTGGCCGACCATGCAGCCGACGGCCGCGAGCTCCGAGAAGTCGAACCTCGTGTCGAGCAGCGACGCCGGCAGCACCCCGCCGAGCGGGCCGCCGATCTGGAGTGCCTTCAGCTGTCCGCCGCCGGCGATTCCGCCGGCGACCTCGTCGCAGAGCTCCCGCACCGTCCCGCCGAAGCTGACCTCGTAGACGCCGGGCCGCGCGAAGCGCTCGTTGAAGCAGACCAGCTTGCTGCCGCTCGTCGCACCAGGGCTGAGCTGGCCGTACGCCGCGGCGCCGGCGCGCGCGATAAAGGGGATGTTCGCGAGCGTCTCGACGTTGTGGACGACCGTGGGCATCCCGTAGAGGCCGCGGGCCGCCGGGTACGGCGGCCGCGCCGAGACCGTTCCGCGCAACCCCTCGATGCAGGCGATCAGGGCGGTCTCCTCGCCGACGACGTAGGAGCCTGTACCTTCGAGGATCGTCACGTCGAATGCGAAGCCGCTGCCGGCGACGTCCTCCCCGAGCAGGCCCTGCGTGCGGGCCCGATCGGCGGCCGCCTCGAGCGCCGGCTTCGACAGCGGGTACTCCGAGCGCGTCAGCACGAAGCCGTGGTCGGCGCCGACGGCGTAGCCGGCCAGCGTCATCCCCTCGAGCACGAGCGCAGGGTTGCGCTCCATGAGGTACTTGTCGATGTAGGAGCCGGGGTCGCCTTCGTCGCCGTTGGCGACGATGAACTTCTGCTCGCCCGGCGCGGCGCGCGCGAAGCTCCACTTCTCGCCCGCCGGGAACCCGGCGCCGCCCCGGCCGCGCACTCGCGCCGCCTGCACCTCCTCGAGCAGGCTCTCGGGCGAGCGCGAGGCGAGCGCCGCGCGCAGGCCCGACCAGTCGCTGGGCTCGGTCAGCACGGGCCGCTCGAGCATGCTGCGCCACTCGGGCTCGGGCGCCGCCTGCGCGGCTCCCGCCAGCACGCGCTCGACGACCCCCTCGCCCGCGTCGATCACATCGCCGTCGCGGACCGCCGGTGACGAGTGGCAGAAGCCGAGGCAGACGGTCTCGCTGAGCGAGCGCGAGCGATCCTCGGTCCGCTCGCCGAGCTCCAGCCCGAAGCCGTCGCGCAACTCGCGCACATGAGCGTCGCCGGTCGCGGCGAAGCAGGCGGTGCCGGTACAGACGCGCACGTGTCGCGCACCGCGTGGGAAGCGCAGATCGTCGTAGAAGGTCGACACGCCGTAGACGGCCGCCTCCGGCAGGCCCGACAGGCGGGCCGCCTCCCGGCGGTCGTCGTCCGTTATCTCGCCGTGGTCCTCGAGCGCCCGCTTGAGCACCTCGAGCGCGGTCGGGGCGCCGCGCGCGTGGGTTCGGCGAACCAGCTCCACAAGGTTGCGCGACACTTGCGCCTAGTATCGCAGGGGGCCGCGACTCTAGAGTCCTTTCTGCCGTGGCGGACAAGCTGATTGCGCTGGAACACGCGAGGGCGCTCGTTCTCAAGCAGATAGCGCCGCTCGCGGCCGAGCCGGTGGCGCTCGGGCGGGCGCTTGGCCGCGTGCTCGCGCAGCCGGTCAAGGCTGCGTTCGACGTTCCGGGATTCGACAACTCGGCGATGGACGGCTACGCGCTGCGCGCCGCCGACAGTGGCATCGGCCGGCGCCTTCACGTTGTCGGTGAGTCGCGCGCAGGGGCGCCCGCCGGGCGCGAGATCGCGCACGGGCAGGCGTGCGCGATCTCGACCGGCGCGGCTATCCCGGCTGGCGCCGACGCGGTGATCCGCGTCGAGGACACGCACGGCGACGGCGATGCAGTCGAGCTGGCCGCGGCCGTCGCGTCGGGCGCGAACATCCGCCGTGCCGGCGAGGGTGTGCGCGCTGGCGCGCTCGTGCTCAAGCCGGGGGTCAGGCTCGGGCCGGCGGAGCTCGGCGTACTCGCGGAGCTCGGCTATGCGACCGTGAGCGCGCGCCGCCGGCCTCGCGTCGCGATTGTTACGACCGGCGATGAGCTGGTCGCGGTCGGCGAGTCGCTGCGCTACGGCATGGTTCACAACTCGGGCGCGATCGTGCTGCCCGCTCTGATCGAGCGCGCCGGCGCTGTGACCCGCTCGAACGACCATGTGCGCGACGACCCGCAGTCCCTACGCGAGACGCTCGCTCACGCCCTCGAGGCGGACGTTGCCGTCATCTGCGGCGGGATTTCGGTCGGCGCGCACGATGCCGTGCAGGCCGCCCTCGCGGATCTCGGCGTAACGACGCACTTCGCCGGCGTTGCGCTCAAGCCGGGGCGTCCGACGCTGTTCGGCACCCGTGGGCGCACGCTCGTCTTCGGACTGCCCGGCAACCCGGTCTCCTCGCTCGTCACGTTTCTGCTGTTCGCGCGCCCGGCCCTCATCGCCCTCGCCGGGGAGCAGCCGCACGCGCGCCGGGCCCACGCGCTGCTCGCCGAAGCCGTCGAGCAGGAGCCGCGCCGGGCTCAGATGCTGCGCTGCACGCTCGAGCTGCGCGACAACGGCTGGTGGGCCCGCACGAGCGGGCCGCAGGGCTCGCACGGGCTGACCTCGATGCTCGTGGCCGAGGCGTTTGCGCTGATCCCGGCGGGCGACGGGGCGCTGGAGGCCGGTGCGCGCGCGGAGATCGAGCTTCTTTGACCTGCAGAGGGAGGCCAGGCCCTCGTCCATCCCCTGGTCGTCGTGCTGCTCCATCACGCCGTAGCGCCGCTGCTCGCTGCCGGCGAACGCCGCGCTCGGGGACAGGCCGGCGAGTCTGCGGTAGCTGGCCTCGGGATTGGCGACAGAATGAACGGGCCGAAGCGGCCTGAGGACCGCCGCACCCCCGTGGCGTATCCGCATAGGCTGCAGGGGTGCCGTCATTTGCCGCTCTGCTGGCCGAGCGTGGCGTCCTGCTCGCGGATGGCGCCACGGGCACGAATTATCAGAACATGAACATGGCGCCCGGTGTTGCTCCCGAGCAGTGGGTGATCGACGCCCCGGACCGCGTGAGCGAGCTGCATCGCCGCTTTCTCGACGCCGGCTCCGATCTGGTGCTGACGTGCTCCTTCGGCGCGACTGCGCCGCGGCTTGCGAGGGGGCCTCTGGCGGGTCGTGCGAGAGAGGTGAGCCGTCGCGCAGCCGAGATCGCTCGCGAGGCAGCCGGCGACGAGCATCTCGTCGGTGGCTCGATGGGGCCGACGGGCCAGCTCGTCGAGCCGCTTGGCCCGCTCACGCGCGAAGTCTGCGTCGACGCGTACGCCGAGCAGGCGCAGGCGCTCGCCGACGGCGGTGTCGACCTTCTCGTGCTCGAGACCTTCTTCGCCCTCGACGAGGCGCTCTGGGCGATCGAGGGCGTCCGTGGCGTGAGCGACCTTCCACTGGTCGCGTCGTTCAGCTTCGACCAGGGAAGGCGCACGATGATGGGACTCACCCCAACCGACGTCGTGGCGGCGACCAGGACTCTCGGCCTCGCCGCGCTCGGCGCGAACTGCGGCCGCTCGCTGCAGGACACCGATGCGCTGGTGACGGAGTTCCTGGCCGATTCACAGGCGCCCCTGTGGATCAAGCCAAACGCCGGCGTGCCGAAGGTCATCGGCGGCTCCGTCGTCTACGAGGTCACCCCCGCGATGCTTGCCGAGCATGTGCGCGACTACGTCATCCAAGGCGCCCGCATCGTCGGCGGCTGCTGCGGTTCGACGCCCGAGCACATCGCCGCAATCTCACTCGCGCTCGGACGCTGAGCGACGATCACGCCGGTGGCACGCGCGATCTCGCGGCGCCCACGGAAGCCCGTTATTGCCTGCGTGTGGGCGCCTTTGCGGCCCGCCGAGGTATGCGCAAATAGGCTTGCGTGGCCTGCAGCCGCCAGTGTTGCGAAGCCTTGACGCGATCCACCTCTACAGCGCCGGTTCGCTCGGCTTGAGACTCGGCCGACGTGACCGTCCAGCAGCGCTCCCCGGTCGGTAGTCGCCTTTACCAGGCGTCCGTCACGCGTCATCCATCTGATGGCCCCTGCTCCCAAATCCGGGGTGCTCCATCGCCACCACGCGAACGACCAAGTCGTAGGACCGCAGGTGATCGCGAATCGCGGGTGCCGCATCTTGTGGCAAGTCGTCGCCGGCAGCGTCACCATAGATTTTGTCGACCGGCTCGAGGCAGACGACGTCTTCATACGCCGTGACGATCACGCCCGACATTCTGCAGGCACGGTCGATCTCGCGTTCAAGATCTGCGAAGCCTGCTGTGCGAGTCCCGGTCAGCTGCTCGGTCTCCACGAACGTCAGCTGCTGCAGCAGCGCGTCACGGTCCATCTTGGCCTGCACTCGGTCCCGAGCCGCCTGCTCACGCTCGCGCGCCGCTTGCTCGCGTTCTGCGGCAGCCCGGACTCGACCCTCAAGAGCCGCCAGGCGGTCAGCTGCAGCAAGCCGTCGGTACTCTCCTGCGCGTATCAGGACCTCCGCGCCGCTCACCGGGTGGCCGTTACTTGCCCACACAGCGTCGCGCGCCGACAGTTCGTGATCACGCAGCGCTGCAGAGTGGTCGCGTGCCATCGCGGCCAGATCCCGGGCGTTCGCAACCGCGTCCCGATAAGCCGCTGCGGCAACGCGGATCTCAGCTGCCTGCTCGCGTTGCTGTCCACGCCGTTCGCGAACGTCCCGCGTAAAGTCATGGGCCGCATGATCGCCGTCCCGCGCGAGGTCGCGGTCACTGGAAGCACGATCGCTGTCGGCGGTCTGGTGGCAATCAGTCGGCGCCTGATCGACACAAGCGATGCCCTGATCGCGATCGGCGAGGGTCTGACCATCGGCGATGGTCGCGGGCGGCTCGAACAGCGCAGCTCCAGTGGCAGGCGATTGTAGCCGCGCATTGCCTACGTGGCTGGGCGACCGGTCGGGTCCTGCGACGTCAGGCTGCGGCACCGAGCTGGGCACGTCGAACGTATCGGCAGCGCCACGCGAAACTTGAGCCCAACCCACGGCTATCGGCCATGGCAAGGTCGCGCCCCATCGATTGGCCCCGTGCTGGACAGATATACCGCCACGGAACCCGGCGAGGCCTCACCACCGCAACTGACCTAGATTTCAACCGGCCTTGACACCTTTGAGCCGCGACATGCCATGGAGCGGATTTAGAACCAGCTGCTGAGCAGGC
>PMKB01000076.1 GCA_003157595.1 Solirubrobacterales bacterium | reverse complement strand
CGCCGGTGCGCATCTCGGCGATCGAGCCGCCATGCAGCACCATCCCGCCGATCAGCTGAACGTCGAAATGACGCATCTCCATGCGCCGCTTGCCCGTCTCGCGAATGATCGCGAAGCACTCGGGCAGCAGATCGTCGAGCGACGCCCCCCCGTGCGCGCGCTCGCGCAGCACGTCGAGCCGCGCCCGCAGCTCCGCGTCGCTGTCGAGCTCGACCTCTGGCTCGAAGGCGTTGATCTCAGCGACTCGCTGCTCGTAGCGACGGAACTGCTTGCCCTCGCCCACGTTGAGGGCACGATCGAGAATTCCCACCTCCTCAGCCTACCAATGCGCCGGACGCGTCCCGCTGGGACCTAGCGCTGGCGCGGGCGCAGGCTTGCAGCGATGCCGAAGTGCCCGGCGATGGCCCCGATCAGGATCGATCGAGGCACCACCTCGGTGCCCGGGAAGACGATCGTGTCGCGCAGCGCGGCGCCTTCGCCGATCGTTGCGCCGTCGCCGATGACCAGCGGTCCGCGCAGCCGCACGCCGGCCCCGATTGCGACGTCACGGCCGATCCAGATCGATCCCTCGAGCGATTCGACGCCGTCGATCCTCGACCCGTCGCCGACGATCACGCCGGGTGCCAGCTCGCGGCCGGCGATCTCGATCCGCAACTCCCCGGCGAGCGCGTCGAAGGTCCCCTGGCGCAGCTCGGCGAGCGAGCCCACGTCGTTCCAGTACTCCTCGATCTGGTGGACGTAGAACGGCGCGCCGCTCGCGAGCAGCGCCGGGAACACGTCCTGCGCCCAGTCGACGAACGGCTGCGGCGGGAAGTGCTCGAAGATCGCGGGCTCGAGGCAGTAGATGCCGCAGTTGCCCAGATCGGAGAGCGCGTCCTCGGGTTCGGGCTTCTCCTGGAAGCCGGTGATCCGCCCCTGGGTGTCGTGCAGCACGACGCCGTACTCGCGCGTGTCGCTGACCCGCCGTGCCGCGACGGTCGCGAGCGCGCCGCGCTCGCGGTGGCTGGCGAGCAGCGCGCTCACGTCGATGTCGGTGAGCGCGTCGCCGGAGATCACGAGAAAGGTCCCCTCGCCGAGCAGGTCCGCGCAGTTGCGCACGCCACCGGCCGTGCCGAGCAGTTCCGACTCGTAGCGGTACTCGACGCGATCGCCGAAGTAGTCGCGGATCGCGTCCGGGAAGTGGTGCAGGTTGGCCACGATCTGATCGACGCCGTGGCGCTCCAGCAGGTCGACGATGTGCGCCATCACGGGCCGGTCGAGCACCGGCACCATCGGCTTGGCGATCTCGTAGGTGATCGGCCGCAGGCGTGTGCCCAGGCCGGCGGCTAGGACCATCGCGCGCATCGCCACCCGGACGCTAGTGGATTCGGCCGAACGGGCGCAGGTAGCGCTCCTGCTGCTCGCTCAGCGCGTCGATCTCGATCCCGAGCGTGGCGAGCTTGAGCCGTGCGATCTCCGCATCGACGTCCGCGCGAACCGGATGCACGCCGGGCGTGCGCTCGCCGCCCGCACTCGCCAGGCCGGCCACGGCCAGCGCCTGCGCGGCGAACGACAGATCCATCACCGCAGCGGGGTGACCGGCGGCGGCGGCGAGGTTGACGACGCGGCCCTTGGCGACGAGGTGCAGGCGCCGCCCGCCGATCTCGTATTCGTCCACCAGCGGCAGCACTTCGCGTGGCGGGCCGGCGGCCAGCTCGGCGAGGTCCGGCAGGCAGATCTCGACGTCGAAGTGCCCGGCGTTGGCGAGCACCGCGCCGTCGCGCATCAGCTCGAAGTGCTCGCGGCGCAGGACGTCCGGGGCGCCGGTGACGGTGATGAAGACCTCGCCGCGCGGCGCCGCCGCCAGCGCGCTCATCACCTCGTAGCCCTCCATCCGCGCCTCGAGCGCCGCAACCGCGTCGACCTCGCAGACGATCACGGCCGCGCCGGCGCCCTTGGCCCGCTGCGCGACACCGCGCCCGGCCGACCCGTATCCGAGCACGACGACCGCGCGGCCTGCCAGCAGCAGGTTGGTCGCCCGCAGAAGGCCGTCGAGCGTCGACTGCCCGGTGCCGTAGCGGTCGTTGAAGACGCGCTCGGTCAGCGTCTCGTTGATCGCGAGCACGGGGCAGCGCAGGGCCTGCTCGGCCTCCATCGCGCGCAGGCGCACGAGCCCCGTGGCAGGCTCCTCGGTGGCTCCGAGCAGCGCCGCCGCGGCGGCGCCGCCGCCGCGGTGGGCGCAGACGATCAGCTCGGCGCCGTCGTCGATCAGGATCTGCGGCGAGCGCTCGACCAGCGCGGCGAGCGCCCGCTCGTAGGCGGCGCGATCCTCGCCGCGCACGCCGAACACCTCGACCCCGTGCTCGGCCACGAGCGCCGCGGCCACATCGTCCTGGGTCGAGAGCGGATTGGCGGCGCAGAGCGAGACCTCGGCGCCGCCGGCCGCCAGCGCGCGCACGAGGTTCGCCGTCTCCGCCGTGACGTGCAGGCACGCCGCCACCCGGCGGCCGGCGAGCGGGCGCTCGCGCGCGAAGCGCTCGCGGCCGCTGACCCGGCGGTGATCACGCTGCGCCTCGATC
>PMKB01000053.1 GCA_003157595.1 Solirubrobacterales bacterium | reverse complement strand
CGGGCGTGAGGAGATCTCGTCGGGCACCATTTCCATCGGTGACCGGGTCGTGAACGACCTGCCGCCCAAGGACCGCGACATTGCTATGGGCTTCCAGAACTACGCGCTCTACCCGCACCTAAACGTGCTCGACAACATTGCCTTCTCCCTACGGGTGCGAGGAATCTCCAAGCACGAGCGCCGGCAGAGGGCGCGCGAGGCGGCCGACGTGCTGGGGCTGACGGAGGTCGTCCTACGCAAGCCGGCCCAGCTCTCGGGCGGCCAGCGCCAGCGCGTAGCCATGGGCAGGGCGCTCGTCCGTGAGCCCGCCGTGTTCCTTATGGACGAGCCGCTGTCGAACCTTGACGCCAACCTGCGCGTGCAGATGCGCAGCGAGGTCCTGCGCGTCCAGCGGCGTCTCGGAGTCGCGGCCCTCTACGTCACGCACGACCAAACGGAGGCGATGACGATGGGTGACCGTGTCGCGGTCCTCCGAGATGGAGAGCTCCAGCAGCTGGCCACGCCGCTGGAGCTTTACGAAAGCCCCGCCAACCTGTTCGTTGCCTCGTTCATCGGCTCGCCGCCGATGAACCTGTACGAGGCCGAGATTTCGGGGCCTGCAACTGAGCTCGTGCTCTCGCTCGGTTCGCAGCGGCTCGCCCTTCCGGCCGATTTCGGACATCGTTCCCCCGGCCTGGTCGCAAGCAGCGCTCGCAAGCTCGTGGTCGGGATCCGTCCCGAACACCTGACCGTCGCCGACGGTGGGGGCACCGATCGAGAGACGACGCTTGGAGCACGCGTCGAGCTCGTCGAGGTCCTTGGCAACGAATCGCTCGTCCATTACTCGACTGACGCGAAGACGGTCCGCAACAGAGCGGGCGCGTGGACGGCAGACGCCACGGTTCACGGGGAAATCGCGGGCGCGTACGCGGCGGAAGGCGTCGCACGGCTCGATCCGCGCGTGCCGGTCGCGGCTGGGGACCGTGTCACGTTCGCCGTTGACGTCAGTCGGCTGAGCTTCTTCGACGCCGAGACCGGAGACACGATCGGGGCAACGGATCGGTCGGGGATCCCGCCACAAGATCCGCCTGAACACCAAAGTCGTGCGCATAAGCAAGGAACGTGAATTGGCCACTTTTATAGGCAGCAAGACCGGCTTCATGGTGCTCGAGGCTGGCGAGGTCCTCCAGGTCGACGCCTGGGGGGAGAGCGGGGCCCGAGTGCGGTCGACTCTCGGGGCGTCCGTCACAGAGACGCCTGGCAGCGCCTTGGTCGAGGTCGGAGCCACCGATGTCCAGGTCGAGATCACCGATGACCGAGCGCGCTTTCGCAACGGGGACCTCGTCGTCGAGGTGTACGCGAGCTCTGAGGAGCGGTTCGTCCGCTTCCCGCCCCTCGTGCGTTTCCTGCGGGCGGACGGCGAGGAGCTGTTCGGCGAGAGCATTCCCCATTTCACGTCGCCCGCCCAGCGGCGCTACCGCGGTGGCGGAGGCGACCTCTACGCCTGCGAAGTCACTTTCAACGCCTACCCGGCGGAGCGCTTTTACGGGTTCGGCCAGCACCAGCACGGTCTGCTGGACCAAAAGGGCGCCGTCATCGACCTGGTCCAGCGCAACACCGAAGTCACCGTGCCGTTCGCTCTTTCAAGCCGAGGCTATGGGTTCTTGTGGAACATGCCAGGGGTGGGCCGCGTCGAGTTGGCCGCCAACCGCACGAGGTGGGCGGCGGACGCAGCCAGGCAGATCGACTACTGGGTGACGACGGGTCCCACGCCGGCCGACATCGTCAGCCGCTCTGTGGCGGCAACGGGGTTGCCGCCAATGCTGCCGGAATGGGCCTCCGGTTTCTGGCAGTCCAAGTTGCGCTACCGCGACCAAGAGGAGCTCCTCGAGGTCGCCCGCGAATATAAGCGTCGCGGCCTGCCGCTCGCGGTGCTCGTCTGCGACTACTTCCATTGGACGCGCCAGGGCGAGTGGAAGTTCGACTCGACCGAATGGCCGGACCCGCAGGCGATGGTGGACGAGCTGGGGGAGCTTGGCGTTGAGCTGATGGTGTCGATCTGGCCGACCGTCAACCCCGACAGCGACAACTACGCGGAGATGGACAGGCAGGGGCTTCTGGTGCGAAACGTGTCGGGCCTGCCGCTCCACCTCGCCTTCTGGGACAAGGGCACCGACGGCCCGGCGTTCATGCGCTACTACGACGCCACCAATCCCGAAGCTCGGCGCTACATCTGGGAGAAGGTCAGCGATGGCTACGGCCGCTACGGCATCCGGGCATTCTGGCTTGACGCTTGCGAGCCCGAGGACCTCGCCGAGAACGGCGAGAACGCCAGGTACTTCAGCGGTCAAGGCGCGGAGTCCCAGGGTATCTATCCCCGCGAGCACGCCCGGGGTTTCTACGAGGGGCTGCGGGCAAGCGGCGAAGCCGATGTGCTCACGCTCTGCCGCTCGGCCTGGGCGGGCAGCCAGCGCTACGGCGCCGCAGTCTGGTCGGGTGACATCGAGTCGACCTTCGAGGCGCTGGCCGCGCAGATCCCGGCCGGCCTGAACATGGGTATCGCGGGGATCCCGTGGTGGACGACGGACATCGGCGGGTTTCGCAATGGCGACCCGACCACGGAGTACTTCCGGGAACTCGTCGTGCGTTGGTTTCAGTTCGGTGTCTTCTGCCCACTGTTCAGGTTGCACGGCGCCCGCGATCCATGGCCCAAAGATGGCTCGGGCCAGACCGGGGCGCCGAACGAGGTGTGGTCGTTCGGCGAGGAGGCGTACGCGTTGATCCGCGACCAGCTGGAGTTGCGCGAGCGGATACGCCCCTACGTGATGGAGCAGATGGCGAGCGCCAGCGCTACCGGGATGCCCGTGATGCGCGCGCTGTTCCTGGAGTTCCCGGACGAGGAAGCGGCTTGGGCGATAGGGGACGAGTACATGTTCGGGCCGGACGTGCTGGTGGCCCCGGTCACTGCACTCGGCGTGCGAGAGCGCGACGTGTACCTCCCCACCGGAGCTTCGTGGCTCGACGCCTGGACCGGGGAGCCCGTCGAGACGAACGGCTGGGTGAGCGCCAAGGCGCCGCTCGCACGCATTCCCGTCTACCTTCGAGCGGGGGGCGGCTTGAGGCGCCTCTCGGCGGGGGAGAGCGACTAGCCATGCCCGGGCGAGCGACTCAGGGCAGCATGGACAGTCAAGCGGGAGGCGCTTTGCCGGCGCAGCCGAGGTCCGACGCGCCCGCCGCCCGTCGATCCGCACGCCGCCGGGGACCATTCTCTCGGCTGTCCGGTGCGCACAAACAACAACTGGCGGGTTGGATCTTCCTGACGCCCGCGATCGCGTACGTCCTCTTCGCGTTCGCCACACCCATTGTCTACAACCTGGCATTCAGCTTCGAGCACGACTCTCTCTCGACGATCGGGAGTATCAATGCTCCTTGGGCCGGCTTTTTCAACTACACCGCCATGTTCCATGACCAGATCGCGACAAGCGCGATCCTTCACACACTCGAGTTCACCGTCGGCTCCCTCGCCGGGCAATTCATAATCGGCCTTTCCCTCGCACTGCTGTTCAGCAGCCGGTTCCCTGGGCGCACCGTCGCACGCTCCCTCGTCATCGTCCCCTGGTTGGTGCCCCTGATCGTGACGGGCGTCATTTTCCGGTTGCTGTTCCAGCAGGAGGGTGGGGCCGTCAACCAGGTGCTCGTGGACGTCGGTCTCATCCACACTCCGGTCAACTGGCTCGGCAGCCCGACTTACGCGCTGCTGACGGTCACGATCGCCAACATCTGGCTGGGCGTGCCGTTCTTCACCCTCCTGCTCTACAGCGCGCTCCAAGAGGTTCCGGCGGAGGTCAAGGAGGCGGCGATGATCGACGGAGCCGGTCCCTGGACGCGACTTCGTCTCGTCACAATCCCGATCATCCTGCCCGTGATCGAAATAACGTTCGTCCTTGGCTTTGTCTTCACTGTCAAGGTGTTCGACCTGGTGATCGGGATGACCGGTGGCGGCCCGGCCAACGCCACGCAGCTGATATCCACATGGTCTTACGCGCTCGGGTTTCAGCAGTTCAACTTCGGTGAAGCTGCGGCGCTCAACAACGTGTTGCTCGCAGCCGCGCTCGTCTGTGCGCCACTGTATCTGCTGCTCAGCCGAGATCAGCTGCGCCGGACCTCGGGAGCGGGAAGATGAGCGGGCGCCACAAGAAGACCGCCGTGCGATGGCTCAGCACCCTCGTGGCGTTCGCCGCCGTGGCGATCATGTTGTTTCCGATCTACGCCATCATCGTCGCGTCGTTCGAATCGACAGTCACCCTGTTCAGCACCCAGTTCCATTTCTTCCCATACCACCCGACACTCGCGAACTACGAGACCGTCCTTCTGGGCATACAGCCCGGCAACCTCGCGTCGGTGACAATCACCGGGGACCAGCTGGCGCATGTGCTGACAAGCTTCGAAATCGCGCTCGCGACGGCGCTCCTGACTTTGGTGATAAGCGTGCCCGCGGCGTACGCGCTCGCGAAGTACCGCATGCGCGTCACGGCCTTGTTCGTCGGAGCGCTGCTCGTCGCTCAGATCGTTCCATCGATCGTCTTGGCCACGTCTCTGTTCGCCGTCTTGCTGAAGGTGCACCTGGTGAACACACTGCCAGGAGTGATTATCTGCGACGGCACCTACGCCGTCCCGTTCGGCATTCTCGTTTTGCGGGCCTTCTTGTTCAGTTTGCCAAACGAGGTGATGCAATCGGCGAGAGTTGACGGCGCCTCGGAGTGGCAGACGTTCCGCATGATCGTGATCCCGCTCGCCCGGTCCGCCATCATCACGGTCGCGGTTTTCGCATTCCTGGCCGGCTGGGGCGATTTCATCTTCGCCCTGACCACCCTGAACGGCGCCGGCTTCGAGCCCATAACTCTCGGGATTTACAGCTTCCTCGGCAACAATCTGGCCAATTGGGGCGCGGTGATGGCGGCGGGCGTTGTCGCGCTGGTGCCGGCCGGAGTGTTGCTGGTGATCGCGCAGCGCTACATAGCGACCGGACTCACTGCCGGCGCGGTGAAGGGCTGACGAAGTGCGCGATTCTGCGCCCCGCGAGAGGCCGCAGCAGGGACGGTGCTGGCCGGCTACCGAGGCACCACGGAACTTGCCGAATGTGTAATGCACTGTAGCGATATAGCGAGAAAGGGAGGGAACAAATGAGTGTATTTATCGAAAGGCGAAGGCGAGCTGGGCTCGTCGCGGTTCTCCTCGTGGCGGCGGTGTTTGCCGTGATGGGGTTGGCCGGCACGCCCGCTCGCGCTGCGGCCCACGTCACGCTCACGGAGGAGGACTACTTCACCGGAGCGAACCAGGTCGCGGGCCTGACGGCGTACAACGCCGTGTTTGAGCGTGCGCATCCTGGTGTGACCATCAAGCGTGAGGCCGTGGCGTTCACCAATCTGGACGCGGAGCTGCTGACGCAAGCGGGGGCGCATGACCTGCCGAACATCCTGGCGACCGACAACCCGTTCGTTGCGGCGATGGTTGCAACAGGGCAAATCCTGCCTTTGAACAAGTTCAAGGGCTTCAGCACCAAGGGTTATTACCCGGCGGTGATCGACGAAGGCCTGATCGGTAAGAAGAACTACAGTCTGCCGGTCGCAGGTGAGAACTCGATCGCGTTGATCTACAACATCGCCGACTTCAAGGCGGCCGGTATCACCAGCCCGCCGAAGACGTGGGCGCAGCTGGAAACCGACGCGAAGCTACTTACGACCAAGGGTGGAGCAGGTGCCGGGGGCGTTTCCGGATTCGGGGTCACCTGCGACAACGGAGAGGACTCAACCTGGCAGTGGGAGCCCTTCTTCTGGGGCGACGGTGGCAAGTTCACCTTCGCGAACATCGGTGGTACCCCGGGACAGCAAGCGCTGTCGCTGTACCAGACGCTGCTCGCTCCGGGCGGCGGAGGGTACGACGCCGGTTGTAGCAATTACGAGCAGACTCCGGAAGAGACCGACGACTTCATCGCCGGCAAGCTCGCGATGATGCTGAACGGTCCGTGGAACTTCCCGCTGTTTAACGGCGCCACGCCTTCGGAGGTCTACGGCAAGTACTTCGGGGTCGCATCGATCCCGACCGAGTCGGCGAGCCAGAAGGCCGTCGTGCCGCTCGGCGGCGAGGACTGGCAGATCAGCAAGAGTGGTAACAAGGCTACGCAGCAGCTGGCGTTCGACTACATCGAGGGCTTGCAGTCGCCCACGGAGGAATTGAACATGGCGAACCAGTTCGGCTACCTTCCGGCGCGGGAGGCCGTCGCCAAGGCGTTCGTGAAGGCGGCGGGCCCCGAATGGAGCGTGCTCGCGACGCAGACCCTGTACGCGCATCCACGCACGTACGGTCTCGGCACGAAGTACAACACGATCTCCACTGCAGTCTGGGACGCGATCTCGGCTGTTTCGGCAACTCCGACCAGTGCTGAAGTGACGAGTGCGCTGTCCACCGCCCAGGCGGCGATCAGCGCTGCTCTAAAGTAGTGATCAGTTCGGCGCAGTAGATAGCGTCGCGACGCAACAGGCCCGGTACCGCGGCTTTTCCCAGCAGATGTGGGTAGCGGTGCCGGGCCCGTCGTCTCTGGCGGCCTAACCCGTAACCGGAATGCGACTGCCATGCGGCTACCGGGGAGGAGGCTGCCCAGGAGGACGTTCACGGGCCGCCTCACCGCGGTATGTACCGGCCGGCGATGGTCTCCCAGTCCCATGCACTCCAGCCGCACGTCGTCGATGCGTCACCTGCCAAAGGACGAGCGCGAGCGGCGTGTGCGCGAGGCAGCGGCGGTCGCGGGGGCTGACGGAGCTGTCGGCGAAGCAGCGGCCTTCTTGACCGAGATCAAGGTCGCCTACGACGAGCCGCTGACGGGCGATCAGCACGACGGCCGGCCGGCACGATCGGTGCCGGCACCGGTCTTACGCGCGTTGCCCCGCGCGCGAACGTGGCAAGCGAGGGGCGGCCCGCGCTGGCCGTCGAGGTCGAGCAGCTGCACTGCCGACCCGCAGCCACGCTCTTCCTTCGGTCACGATCAAGACGCGCGTGACCGACAACGTCGTGGCCGCGACCATTCCACGCGGAACGAACAACACCTATACACCGACGATGGTGTGGCGAGCCGCCAACGGCAGGGTCATCAAGCTCTTTCAAGGAGCAGCGCCGCGCTGACGCGAACACGCTGTCGCTCGGCGCGAAACCCAGCACTCAACTCGGGCGCTCGGACCTGGGCGACTGCGATTCGCCGACTGGGTTGTGCGGCCCAGCCTGCAATCAGTATGTTTCCGCAGCGGGCTGGGGGAGTCGCAACGCCCGAAGAACCTGGCGTCAGTCACCCTATGCCTCACCCTCACAAGCGAGGCCGGTGCGCGGCTCCCCCGATCCGTGTTCGTATCAGCGCGATCGGATGGCGTGCCACATCNNGGAACGGATCGGGCCCATCGTGGGAGCCCCACCGGGTGGCGTGTCGCATCACGTGTGCGAGGCCCCCGACGATCAGGAGGTCAAGCACTACGTTGCTGTACCGCGTCGCGCCGCGAGCGCAGCCGTGAGTGTCGCCTCGCGCGGGAAGCGTCCTTAGTACCGCGGCAGCCCCAGCAGGTTGTTCGCTGTCGTGTTTTCTGACGTCGTCGTGATGTAGTCCGTGGCTGGACACGTTGGGCACGTCCGGAGAACTACATCCGTCAACTCGCCATTGGCGAAGGTGTCGTACCGGTCTCCCTTAGGGTCTTCAGATCCGAGACCAGAGTCTCACGGCTCAGACCCGGGCTGGTATCGGGGCAGCTTGCGGGACTCGTGCACCAATCCGGGTTCCCATTTGACGCGCGCTGCATACGTATGCATAGAATGCAACTTGCGATGGTTGAGACGCAGACGAGGTCGCTCGAGACGCAGCCAACCCGCCAGGCGGCTGGCTGTACTTTGGCAGCCTACGAAGACGCCGTGTGAGCCTCACCGCACCACCTCAGCGGGCCAACACTCTGCGCCGCGCGGCTGCGAGCGACGCTTGGACCCACACGCCCACACGCTACGAGGCGACAGGAATCAGCAAGGCGTTCGCCGGCGCGCGGGCGCTGCTTGACGTCTCGGTGGCCTTCGACCCGGGCGAGATTCACACCCTCGTCGGCGAGAACGGCGCCGGCAAGTCGACGCTGCTGAAGGTTATGGCGGGCATCCACCAGCCCGACGGCGGCGAGCTGGTGCTCGCCGGTCAGCCACTGCCCACGATCACGCCGCGGTCGGCACAGCACCGCGGGATCTACCTGGTGCCGCAGGAGCCGACGCTGATGGCGACGCTCTCGGTGGTCGAGAACCTGTTCGTCGGGATCCTGCCGCGCGGCCGCCTGCCGTTCTCGGTCGACTGGAAGGAGATGGAGCGCAGTGCCGGCGCCTACTTCGCGCAGGTCGGCCTCGACATCGATCCGCGCGGGCCGGCTTCGGCGCTGAGCATCGCCGAGCAGCAGCTGGTCGAGTGCGCGCGTGCGCTCGTGCACCGCTGCAATGTCATCTTCTTCGACGAGCCGACATCGCCGCTGACGGCGCGTGAGGCCGACGTCCTCTTCGTCCTGATGCGTCAGCTGCGCGAGCGCGGCTTCACGCTCGGCTTCATCAGCCACCGCCTCGACGAGGTGCTCGCGATCAGCGACCGCGTCACGGTCCTGCGCGACGCGAAGGTCGTGGCCGACTTCGATCCAGGCCAGGCCTCGCGCGAGAAGCTCATTTCGGCGATGGTCGGGCACGACATCGCCCTACGCCAGCGCCGCCACCGCGACCTGGCCAGCACGGACACGGTGCTCGAGGTCGAGGGGCTGAGCGCTCCGGGGACCTTCAGCGACATCAGCTTCGCCGCCAGGCGGGGCGAGGTGCTCGGCCTCGCCGGGCTGGTCGGCAGCGGCCGGACCGAGATCGCCGAGGCGATCTACGGCCTGCGCCCGGCGACCGGCAGCGTCGTCCTCGGCGGGAAGCCCTCGAAGCATCGTAGCCCGGCGGCCTCGATTCGCGCGGGCCTGATCTATTTGCCCGAGGACCGCGGGCGCAACGGCGTCTTCGCCAACGTCGAGCTGGCACGCAACATCACCGCTGCTGTCATCCCGACGCTTCCGCGGTTCGGGCCGATGCTGCGCCCGGCCGCCGAGCTCGACCTTGCCGGGAAGGGGGCGGAGCGCACACGGGTCATAGCCCAGTCGCTGCGCGCGCCGATCAAGTCGCTGTCGGGCGGCAACCAGCAG
>PMKB01000040.1 GCA_003157595.1 Solirubrobacterales bacterium | reverse complement strand
CGACAGGAACAGGGACGCGCCGGCAGCGGAGAACATGTTCCCGAAGTTCGACGAGGTGCCCATCAGCACGTACTTGATCGTGTTGGCGAAGATGCGCCGCCCCTCGACGATCCCGGTCGCGAGGATCTCGAGGTCCTTGTCGAGCAGCACGATGTCGGCGGCGTCCTTGGCCACATCTGTCGCGGTCTGTACCGAGATCCCGACGTCCGCGTCGTGCAGGGCGACGGCGTCGTTGACGCCATCGCCGAGAAATCCGACCGTCGAGCCCAGGGCACGCTGGGCCTTGATGATCCGCGACTTCTGCTCCGGAGTGACGCGCGCGAAGATCGTCGTCTGGGGCAGCGCGGCCGCGAGCTGCGTGGCGTCGAGTTGATCGAGTTGGGCGCCGGTGAGTGTCCCGTCGACGGCCAGGCCGATGTCGGCGCAGACCTTCTGCGCGACGCGGTCGTTGTCGCCGGTGATGACCTTCACCTGCACGTCGAGGCGCTTGAGGTGGTCGAGCGCCTCGTGGGCGTCGGCCTTCGGGCGATCGACGAAGGTGAGGAAGCCGGTGAGGTCCAGGTCGCGCTCGTCTTCGGCGTTCAGGGACGTGCGGCCCTCGGCGGCGGTGCGTGTCGCGACTGCAATCACGCGGCTGCCGGCGGCGAACTGGCGGTCGAGCACGGCCTGCGCTGCTGGAGCAACGCTCGTGCAGTGGGCGAGCACCGTCTCGGGCGCGCCCTTGACGATCACCTGCCGCCCGCCGTGCTCCTCGATGAGGACCGATGTCAAGCGCCGCTGGTAGTCGAACGGATGGGTGGCGAGGCGCCGAGCGCTGTCGACGCCGGCGGCGCGGGCGCCTGGCGCCTGCCAGAGCGCTTGGTCGAGCTGGTTGCCGCCGATAACGTGCCCGTCGGACAGGGTCGCGTCGTTGCAGAGCAGGCCGGCGCGCAGGACCGCATCCGATGGCCGGCCGTCGGCGTCCAGAGCGGCGGCGAACGTGATGCTGCCTTCGGTCAGCGTGCCGGTCTTGTCGGTGAAGAGAACGACGATGTTGCCGAGGTCCTCGATGCTCACCAGTCGCTTGACCACCACCTTGCGCTCAGCCAACCGCTTGGCTCCGGTCGAGAGGCTGATCGTGACGATCGCCGGCAGCAGCTGGGGAGTGAGGCCGACCGCGATCGCCAGGGCAAACAGCACCGACCCCAGCAACGAGCGGCCGAGCACGACGTTGATCACCAGGATCGAGCCGGCCAGCACGGCGGTCACCCGGACGAGCAGCAACGAGAAGTCGCGCAGGCCGAGCTGGAAGGCGGTCTGCGGCTGGCGTTCTCCGAGCCGCAGGGCGATCGCACCGAACTCTGTCCGGCCGCCGGTGCACACGACGACCCCCAGCGCGCTTCCCTCGCGCACGACGGTGCCCATGAACGCACACGAGGCGAGGTCAAGCGAGGACTCCGGCGCCGTCACGGGATCGCTGTGCTTCTCCGCGGCCTGAGACTCACCGGTGAGCACCGCTTCATCGCACTCCAGGCCGTCGGCATGCAACAGGCGCATGTCGGCCGCCACGACGTCGCCTACGGCCAAACGCACAACATCGCCGGGCACGAGCTCGGTGACATCGACCGCGACCGGCTCACCGTCGCGCATGACTAGCGCGGTGTGACGCAGCTGGGAGTGCAGCGCCTCGACCGCCAGCTCGGAGCGGTACTCGTTGAAGAACCCCAGACCGACGCTCAGACAGATGATCAGAAGAATGATCGCGGCACTGGTGCGCTCACCCACGGCAAACGAAGTCAGCGCAGCAGCCACGAGCAGGATCAACAGCGGATTGCGCAGCTGACGTGCCAACACCGCGAACGGGCGCGCGCCATGGCTGCGCAACGCGTTAGCCCCGACCTCGGCCAGCCGCACCCGTGCCTCCTCGCGCGATAGGCCGGCGGCGGTGCTCCCCAGGCGCCCAAGGACATCGTCCGCCGAGAGCGCCGCGGCCGACACGAGCACCAGCGACCTCCAGTCCGCCCCCTCCGACGGTGCGCGGGCCTCATCGACAGCGGCCATCGGCCCATGGTCGCACGGCAGGCCCCTCGGCGTGAGCTACTCGGCATCGGCGGGTCTATCGCCCGGCCCGCACACGCGTCACACGTCCAGGGGACAGCACCAAATGAGGCTTTCACATCGCGCCGAGAGCGAGCGGGCGCAACGCGTGCCTTTCAGCGCGGACACCACCGCTGCGTCTCGTCCATGGCGATACTGTCAGCCAACGGCGACTGCTGCTGGGCGTGAGCGGTAGCGACCGACGACCTTCGCGGACTCTTGCTGTTCGTCGGGAGCGAGATCTTCCTCCGCCCCGCCACTTGAGGTGCGGCCGGCGACTACGATCACGCTGTGCGGTCGCGGGCGTCGCGTTTCGGGGCGATCATCGCTGCGGGGTTGCTGCTGGCGATCGTTGTCGCGGCCTTAGTCGTGGTGGCGGGCGGCTCGTCAGGTAACGGCGTCGCCAGCAAGTCGCCTGCAGCGATCATCACCGCGGCCGAAGCGGC
Source organism: Solirubrobacterales bacterium (assembly GCA_003157595.1). GTDB lineage: Bacteria > Actinomycetota > Thermoleophilia > Solirubrobacterales > Solirubrobacteraceae > Palsa-513. Next base: position 5,851 of record PMKB01000040.1, on the reverse strand, counting down.
GGCCGCTGGTCTGAAGTCCGGCCACGTGGACGGCGCGTTTGGGAGGGTGTCGAGCCTCAACTTCGATTTCGTGGCTGGCAAGGGCACCTCGGAGAGCATCTCCTACAAGGGCGGGAGCATGCAGTTCATCCTCATCGGCAGCGTCCTGTATGAAAAGGGGGCGACCCTCAGCAGCGACGTGGCGTCTTCTAGCCACCTCGCCCCCAGCGCCGCGGCGGAGCTGAAAGGGAGATGGCTGCAGACCCCGCCAGCCGACGGCGATGGCGGGTTGGATGGTTTCGCCACCAGCATGCGTGGCGTGCTCGCCCAGTTCCTCGCTGGGCACGGCGCGCTGACAAAGGGTGCAACCACGACCGTCGATGGGGTGAAGGTTGTCGCGGTCAACAACCGCAAGCTCGGATGGACTCTGTACGTCGCGACGAGCGGCAAGCCCTACCCGATCGAAATGATCGGGACCGCAGCGCACCGTGCACGCGTCGTCTTTGATGACTTCAACGCTCCGATCTCGCTGAGCGCTCCGGCACACCCCGTCAACCTCGCCAAGCTGGAGAAGGGTTTCTAGCCGCCACTCGCCGCGAACGTCGCCGACCTGCCAACAGGCGCACTGTCGATCGCGCCCGAAGGCAGGCGTGTCGGTGCGCGCCACCCGCGTGTTCGGAGAGGACGACTTGCGAGGCCGCGTTGCCCACATTCGCCCGCTCCTGCCTACGCGGCACCTGCTGGATCGTCCACGGCGAACGTGTGGGGCGAGGTTGCACCGACGCTCGCAAGTCGCGCTTTGCGACAACGTGCGACCTGTCGTCTGGCGTGTTGCTTTGCGTCCGGAGCAGCACAGACAAGCGACGTCGGCGCTCGTGTGGGGCCGCGCTAACCAGGATGCAGGGGAACGGCGGGGACCGTTTCGCGTTAGCGCAGGGTCATGGTATGACGCACGGGGGCTCGTTCGCGTACTGGGGCGGGATCGGCGCGCCGTCGATGACGAGCGGCGCGCTGCCAATGGAGCGCAGATCGATCCCGACGAGCTGGGTCGGCGTGAGGAGAACCCGCGTGGAGGTGATGAGCGAGCCGGCGGCAGTGCAGGTCAACACGCTGCTCTGCTGGGCCCACGCCAGCTCGTTGCCGCTGATCGCGAAGTAGCTGGGCGTGGCCGTGCCGGGAAAGGTGGCGATCGGTCTCGTTGAGCCCGAGTGCAGGTCCATCACTGTGATCGACTGGCCCGAGAAGAACGCGACCCGCCGGTCGGACAGCTCCGCGTGGGCTCCCCTCAGATCGTCGAAGAGTAGGTGGGCGACGGTGGCCTTGGGCTTCGCCCACCACCAGTCCTCTAGCGACGGCGGCCCCGGTCCGCCTCCGACTGGCTCAGCTGGCGGCTCGGTCGTCACGAGCACGTCCCCGGACGGATCGACCTGCACGTTTCCGATAAGGGCGAATGAGGGAACGCTCGCAGGTTGAGCGATCTGGTTGACGAGCGCTCCGGTCTGCGCGTCGAACACACGAACGAACAGCCGGGCGCGCGATGCCCGCGACGCCTCGCCGCCTTGGCGCCAATACGCGAGGGCCACGAAGCTCCCGGACGCCGCGAGCGAGGCGGACTCTCCCGGGAGCGGCGCGAGCACACGCCAACGATGCGTGCGCAGGTCGATCTCCACGAGCGCGCCACGACTCGTATGTCCCGCGGAGCAGCCGCCCGCGAGCGCCGCGAACAGCTGTTCGCCGGAGAGCGCGTACAGATTCGCGTGGCAGCGCTGTAGCAGCGACAGCTTGCGGAGCGTGCCGCCGATCGGCCCGGAGAACACACCCCACGGTCGCACGAGCACCCACCACCCCAGACCGAACCACGCATCGTCGAACGCCCCCATCGCTGGAGTCCCCACGACGGAGGCCAACCTCGTCGAGTTGCCCGCCGNNCGGCAACGGCGCCGGAACCGCGGCGCCCGCCGAGAACGGCCAAGCGAACGCAAGAACACCGACCGCCAGCCCCGCCGTCGCGACCAAGACGCAGCGAACACCACGCAACACCCGCGTTCTCGCCCACGCAGCAAACATCACGCCGCCCTGACTGCACCGCTACACAACGTGGCCGCCCACGCCGAGCATCGTAGCGTCGCGCCGGCACGCCGCATGAGGCTGTGTGTCGCTACAGCGGAAAGCAACAGCGCGACCCGCCACGAGTCAAGCGACTGCTCACCCGTGAAAGCGACAGCGCGGGCGAGCGCGCATCTGCGAGTGCGGGAGCCGTGCCTTGCCTGCGGTAAAGGGCGCTCTGCGCGTGGCCAGCGGATAGCCGAACAGGCTTAGCGCCGCTCGCTGCGCCGGCTACGGAGCGACGACCACGACCAATACCAAGGGATAAGACGCGGACCACGACGATCGAAACGACGACGACGACTCAAACGACAACAGCAAACATCAGATGCTCGCATCACACAGTTGCACCAAGGTGACGTGGTATACCTTGTATACATGGGACGGCGGGGGCGACAGCGCGCAGAAGTGGAGCGATCGCAGACTCGCGAGCCGCGCGATCGGATGGCTCGAGTCCAAGCGAGCGACGAAACGTGGGCCGCGTTCCGCGCGCAGCTCGGCGTGACGCCGGTCAGCGTCGCGCTCGGCCGGCTGGTCGAGCGCGAGGTCGCACGGACCGCGCGCAGTTCGGCGGGCGACGCCGAGGGTGTGCGCGTGGCGCTCGAGGACGCGCGTGAGGTTGCTAATGAGCTGGCGGCGCTGATCGCGCGTCTCGAGCCGCTCACGGGCGCGCCTGTGTCCAGCGGACGCTCTCGTTGATCAGTCCGCGATGCACGCCGCTCCAAGACATACGCTTTGGCTGTTTTGGCGACGCCTGATCGACAACTTCTGACGGTTCCCCAGGTCGCCGCGGCGTTTCAGGTGACGGCGCAGACGATCCGTAACTGGATCGACCACGGGACGCTGCCGGCGGTCCGTGTCGGTCGTGCGTTTCGAGTGCGGCGCGAGGACGTCGACGCGCTACTGGAGCGCGCGAGCGCTGACAGCGGCTCGCTCGCGACGCGCCGCTCGCTCTGGGAGCCGACCACGACGACGCTGCCGCACCGGCGCGGCCCAGCAGGGCCACGATCGGTCTGGGACGACGCCGGCACGGAGCTGCCGGCGATCAAACGCCCGTAGGCGAGGCTACGCCGAGCGGCGGGCCTGCGGCAGCCGCCCGCTCGCGTGGTCCTCACGCTCAACCGCCGAGGCAAGCTCCCCGACTGCCGCGGCAATCGCGTCGTACGCCGCCGCGACCTCGATCAGGTCTGTCCCGGTCGCGGCGCGGTTGAGCTTCGCCACCGCCGCGTCGAACACACGCCACAGCTCCACTGGTCCTCTGCGCCCCGTGCCCGGCTGCAGCTCGTACGGCGGCTTGTTCGCCGAAGCCCGGTGTGGCGGCCATTCGAACCCGGCTGCGTCGGCCTCCCGGCACGCCGTTGCCTCCGCGGCCGCCGCTGCGGCGAGCCCTGCGAGACGAGCGCTGAAGCCAGCGTCGGGCGGAGCAAGCCGGTGAGACTCAAGGGCGCGCCGCCATTCCTCCTGCGCCTCGCGAAAGGCGCTCTGCGCCTGCTGCTCGGGGCTGGGGTTCGGCATGGCGGGTATCTTGCCACGCCGCTGGGCGTCCGGGAGGTGTAAACACTCTCATTTGGCTAGTTTGGTCTATGATTCGCCGACGCATGCCCACGCCGCTCCCCCAGCTCACTCGCGATGACGTGCTCGATGGCCGCGAGGTCGCCGAGCTTCTCCACCTCCCGGCGTCGACGGTGCTCGAGTACGCCCGTCGAGGATTGATCCCGGCGCACAGGCTCGGTCGCAGATGGGCCTTCATTCGCGATGAGGTCGCCTCTGCATTGAGGGCCGCTCCACACACGACACCACGTGCGTCCGTCCGGCCGGGGCTCGCGCCGGAGAATCGCAGCCGTGGCTCCGAGCGTCAGCTCGCACTCCCTTTCGACGGGGCCATATGACGCTCAGCGCTCGGCGGCCGCAGCTAGCGCTACCGTTGTCCAGATGATCGACGAAGCCTTGATCGACGAAGCGGCCCGGCGCCTACGCAAAGCTGCCCCAGCGGCTCAGGTCATCCTGTTCGGCTCCAGCGCGCGAGGAGATGACGGGCGTCACAGCGACCTCGACTTTCTCGTCGTGCAGCCGGAGGTTCAGAACGCTGCCGAGGAGTCGGTTCGGCTGCGGCATGCGTTGCGTGACCTGCTCGTGCCGATGGACATTGTCGTGGTGAGCGAGGGCGAAGTCGCGAAGTGGCGCGACGTTCGCGGCACCCTGGTCCACGCCGCGCTCGCTGACGGCCGCGTGCTGACGGCCTGATGGACGGCGGCGAGAGCGAGCTGGCGGCGCAGTTGCTCGAGCGTGCCGCCGATGACGCTGCCGCGGCGAGCGCGTTGCTCGAGGTGGCCGGCGTGTCGGATGCGATCGTCGGATTCCACGCTCAGCAGGCTGTCGAGAAGGCGATCAAGGCGGTCCTCACTTCGCGCCGGATCGACTACCCGTTCACGCACGACCTCGAATTGCTCGTGGCTCTCGCCGCTCGCGCCGGCACGCCCCTGCCAGTGGGTCTCGACGATGTGCCGAGGCTTACGCCTTACGCCGCCAGCCTGCGTTACGGCGAGCTTGCCCCGGGCATCGTCGATCGACCGACGGCCTTGCGCTGGGCGCAATCGGCGGTGGTCTGGGCGCGCGAGGTTACCTCGCTACCCGGCGACTGAGCGCTCTACCGCGACGGCGTCGAATCGCCGATTCGAAACGCCCGGTTCACGCGCTCCAGATCCTCCGGGCGCGCCTTAGCGTGCATGTAGCGCTCGGTGGTCGTGATCCGCGAGTGCCCGAGGAAGCCCTGCACGAAGTGTGCGTCGGCATGGCGCGCAACGAGGCTGCCGGCCGCATGACGGAGTGCGTGAAAGCGCAGCGGGCTAAGTCCGGCGGCGTCGCGGGCGCGCTTGAAGCGACGGCGCACCGCGGAGCCGTCCAGCCGCCGCCCGAGCCGTGAGCAGAACACGTAGTCGTCGCGCTGGGTGTAGTGGCCGCGCGCGAGCAGCCGCTCGAACGCGTCGGCCGCCGGATCGGTGAGCGGAATGAAGCGCGCCTGCCAGCTCTTCGTGGGGCCCTCGACCCCGGCCGACACCGCCCGCTGCACGACGAGCCGTCGAGCGTCGACGTCGACGTCCTCCCAGCGCAACGCCAGGAGCTCGCCGAGGCGCAGGCCGGTGAACGCAGCGATCCGAAAGAACTCGGCGTCCTGCGCGTCCTCACGCGCCCGCCACTCGATCTCACCGCCGTCGAGATCCGCGGGCTGGGGACCGCGGTGCGCACCGGCGGCCGCGACGCTCGCAAGCTGCTCCACCTCCTCGGGCTCGTAGAAGTCGAGCACCGCGGGTGGCGGCTCGCGCCGCTTGGTCGTGCCCTCGGCCGGATTCGCCGGCAGCGCAAACGTGTCCTCACGCCGGCCGTAGTTGAAGATCGCCGAGAGCAACTGGCGTCGCTTGTTGACCGTCCGCGGCGAGGCTCCAGCCTCCTGCACAGCCAACAGCAGCGCCGAGACCTGTCGTGTAGTGATCCGCGCCGCCGGGAGATCACCGAGCGACGCCATCACCACGCCGCGACTGCTCCCGCCCCCGCGCCGATGCGCCGTGCCCGGCTCGCTGAGCAGGTAGCGGTAGTCGCGCAGCGTCGAAGGCTTCGCGCCGACCTCGATCTCGAGGTACGCGAGCCACGCCGTCGCGACCTCGCGAAACGTCACACCCCGCTCGCGTCGCTCACGCTCACCGCGCTCGATCTCGCGCTCGAGCGCGTCATGCTCGGCGACCAGCGCCGCCATCCGCGCCGTCGCCCG
>PMKB01000289.1 GCA_003157595.1 Solirubrobacterales bacterium | reverse complement strand
CCTCCCCGATCGAGTTCGAACTCGATCGGGGAGGTCGCGGCAAACAGTTCGCCCAGCGCGGCCAGGTCGTCGCGGGTGAGTGCCCCGCGTTCGATGAACGGCCCGAGCACGGTGATGTGCGCGGGCACCCCTGCCCGCGCGCTCGGATCCAAGGTCGCGCGATGCGCGCCGACGACCGGCTCGGCGGCCGGCACGGGAAGGATGAGATGGGTCTCGCTCACGATCGCGGTACTGGTTGCTCTTACCGCCGGCGGCCGACAGGCGCCGCGACGCTCCGGGCCAGGGTCAGGGGACCACAGCGGTCCACGCCCGGGTACCGAGGGTAGCGGTAGCGCCCGCGCGTTGATCAGCCCTCGTGCGGCGCCCGCGCCGGCCAGCCACCTGCAACGTGTCGGCCGGCGGCCTGCGCCCGGCCGTGGGACGCAGCCGGCGCCGCTTTGAGAGGCGCTCTAAGCTGGGGCCGATGGAACGGACGACGCGGCTCGCGCGTGGCCGGCTCCCGGCACTCGACCGCTCGACGGTCCACGCTTTCGAGGACGGCACGCCGGGACCGATCTACTACCAGCGAATCGCCCATCCTGTCGGGCTGGAAGCGGAGCGGCTGCTCGGCGAGCTCGAGGGTGGCGACGCGCTCCTCTTCCCCTCGGGCGCTGGCGCCACGACCGCACTCGTGCTGGCGATGCTCGAGCCCGGGGCGACCGTGGCCGTCGCCGACGGCGGGTATTGGGGAACCGTCGCGCTGCTGCGCGGGGAGCTCGGCCGCTGGGGGGTCGAGGGCGTCGGCTTCGACCAGACGTCCCCGCCACCCCCCGCAGACCTTGTGTGGCTCGAGCCGTGCTCGAACCCGATGCTCAGCTTTCCGGACCTCGACGCCGCGATCGCTGCCGCGCATGCGGGCGGCGCCCGCGTCGTGGTCGACAACACGGTGCTCAGTCCGGTGCTTCTGCGTCCGCTCGAACACGGCGCAGATTTCGTGCTTCACAGCGCGAGCAAGATCCTCGCCGGCCACCACGACACGCTGCTCGGCGTCGTCGGCTGTGCGCGACCTGCGGACGCCTCGCGCCTGGCCGCGTTCCGCACCGCGACCGGGATCGTCGCCGCCCCCGATCCGGCGTGGCTCCTACTGCGCGGCCTAAAGACGCTCGCCCTGCGCGTCGAGCGCCAGTCGTCGAGCGCGCTCGAGCTCGCACGCCGGCTCGCCACACATCCGGCCGTCGAGCGGGTGCGCTATCCGGGACTAGACGACGCCGTCGCGCGGCGTTACGTCGACGCGTTCGGGCCGCTGCTCTCATTTGACGTCGCCGATGGCGAGCGCGCGGCTCGGGTGGAGCTGGCGCTCGCGCTGGTCGAGAACGCGACGAGCCTCGGCGGCGTTGCCTCGTCGCTCGAGGCCCGCGCGCGTTGGGAAGGCGAGCGGGTCCCGCCGGGCCTGCTGCGCCTGAGCGTCGGCCTGGAGGACGTCGAGGACCTCTGGACGGACCTGGCGCAGGCGCTCGAGAGCGCGCGCTGATGCGGAAGCCCTGCGCGCGGGGGGACTGCCGGCGGCTGCGGCACCGCTCGGCTGCACCCCGCAGCCGGACTGTCAGGGGACGCTGACGACGGTGTCCTGGCGCACGGTCTTGCCGGCCGGGACCGTCACGCTCTGAGGGATGCTGTGGTCCGCCAGGCCGTCGATGCTTGCGTCAGCGAACGTTGCCTCGATCGAGTAGGTGCCGGGCGCCAGCGGGAAGGTCGCGAGCTGGCCGGTGGCCACGGTCGCGCTGGCGACAATCGCGCCGGTGGCCGGGGCGACGATCGTGATCGTCCCGGCCGAGGAGACGCCGGGCCGGCAGGTCGGCAAAAGCAAAAGCGGCCCGCCGGCGATGTATAGACCGCTGATCAGCTCGGTCGGCCCGGTGGTCACTATCGGCTCGCCGGCCGGCGGTCCGGGGGCGCCCGCCTGAGCACACAGCGGCACCAGCCACACCCTGATCAAACGCCCGTGGCGGCCGCTTCGATGGGCCTGGCGTGCAACAAGCTGCGCCGGCTCATCGGCGCGAACCTGTCCGTTCACCACCGCCAGGCGGCAGCCGGCGAGCGCGGCGAGCGCCCGCGCTCTTGCCAGCGTGAGGCCCTTCAGCCGAGGGGGCCGGCAGCCATCGCCAGCCCGTTGAAGCGCCTGCGGCGCGGCCTCACGCGGCTGCGCGGCGTTGCCTGCCGCGGCGGCGAGGATGAGCCCGAGCGCACCGACGGCCGCCACGGCCGCCAACGCTCTGCGGCCGCGACCCAGGCGCCGGTCCCAGCGGTCGCTCACCCGGCCATCGTGGCAGATCGCCGGAGCGCGAAGCTGCGGCCACGAGCGTGATTGCAGCGCTCGGCGGGCGCTTCAGTCCTGCCCCACGGAGACGGAGATACCGCCCCAGGACTCGGGAGCCACGTCTTCGAGCGTCTGCGAGAACGTCCACTGGTGTCCGGCCGGGTCCTCGGCCGTGTACTGGCGTTCGCCGTACTCGAAGTCTCGGAGCGGATCGACGATCCGCGCACCGTGAGCCTTCGCACGCTCACAGTGGGCGTCGGCGTCGTCCACCCGCACCATCACCGAGTGGGTGACCTCGCCCGGTCGCGGCGGCCGTCGATCTGCGCGCACGTCGCCGACGATGACGGCGCCATCGCCGAAGCGCAGTTGCGACCGATGGTCCTCGCCGATCCTCACCCGCTCGACGAAGCCGAACGCCGCGCTCAGCCAGGCGACCGCGGCACGCAGGTCCGGATAGATCAGGACGGGAATCACAGTGGCCTGCGGGATCGAGCGGTTGGGCTTCAAGCTGGTGCGGAGCTTAGGCGCAACCGGCTCCGGCCGGCGCGCGCCCGCGCGCCGCCTGCGTCGGGACGGCGGTCCACGCTGAAGCTATCTTTCCGCTGTGCCAGCGGGCGAGATCTCGATCGACGATCCGCGCGCCGACGATGTTCGCCGGCTGCTCGCCACGCACCTCGCGTTTGCGAGGTCAAACAGCCTGCCCGAGGAGGTCCATGCGCTCGAGTTGGAAGGCCTGCTCGATCCTGCTGTCACGTTCTTCAGCTTCCGCCGCGACGGCGAGCTGCTGGCGGTCGCGGCGCTGAAGCGGCTGGACGACAGCCATGTGGAGCTGAAGTCGATGCACACCGCCGAGGCGGCGCGCGGACGCGGGATCGGCCGCGGGATGGTCGACCATCTCCTCGCCGTCGCCCGCGACCACGGCTTTCGCCGCGTCAGCCTCGAGACAGGTTCCCAGCCGGCGTTCGCGCCGGCGCGATCGCTGTACGCGGGCGCAGGGTTCGGTCTGTGCGAACCGTTCGGCGACTACCTTTCCAGTCCGAACAGCACCTTCATGACGCTTCCGCTGAACGGCCCAATCCCGGCCGCCTGAGCCGGCAGCCCGTTGCGGCGCGTTGTGCCCAGGTGCAGAGCGCGAGCGTGCAGCCGGCGTGTGCCACGTCACGCTAGAGGCGCTTGCGCAGCGTGTCCACGCTCGCGGTACGCCCCTGCGCAGCGTGTGCCAAGCTCACGGTAGGCCCCTGCGGACGACCTCGCAGTTGACCGTTTTGTACGCCGAGAGGTCCGAGAGCACGACAACGTCGTGGCCGGCGCCGCAGTTGATCTTGCCATAGCCGAAGTAGCCGAAGACGTGATCGTTGCCCGAGCCGCCGTGGACGATGTTGTATCCGTGGCTTGTATAGATCCAGTCCTTACCCGGGCCGCCGTAGAGCACGTCGCGCTGGGTGGCGGGGTTATCTGGAACTGGCTGTTGGTCCCCCCAGATCACGTCGTTGCCGGCGCCGCCATGGATCGTGTCTGATCCCGGGCCGCCGAGCAACAGGTCGTTGCCGCCGGTGCCGCGCAGGACGCCGCCGCTGTTACCCGCGATGAAGGTGTGCCTGGTGTGCGGCCAGCCCTTGTGGCTTAAGTTCCCGGTGGCGGCCGCGACCTCCGCCGCGCACGCGACGACCGCGAGTGAGATCGCCGACGCGACCACCCCTCGCCGCCGCCGGCGATCGCTTCGCGGCCATCCGACGCGCCGGGTTTGCAGGCGTCCGTCGCGGTTGGTGCGCCGTTCGCCGGCGGGCAACATGCCAGCGGCCCTCAGACCGAGCGTGGGACGCCCGAGCACCCTCAATCCTGGCGCTCAAGCGCGTCGAGCCGCCGCGCCTGTGCCTCGGTGGCTCGCGCGAGCTCATCGACTGACCTCGCGAGCGCGACATCGGCGGTCGCCTGGTGCACGGTGTACGGGCGCATGAGCCGCAACACCGCGCCGCGCAGCGCGGTCGCGAGCGGACCGAACCGCGACGGTCCTCGGCCGATCTGCGCGTGCGCGCTGCGGACGATCTGCTCGACGACGGCTGGGGCGCTCTCGGCGACCGGGCGCGGGGCTCGCGGCGGCCGGGCAGCCAGTGGTCGCGGCCGCTGCTCCTCGGAGGTGTGCTGGAGCAGGACGTGATCCTGGAAAGCATCCACCGCCTTCGGCACGTATGCGCGGATCGCGAACCAACGCGCCCAATGCTCAAAGACATACCACGGCGCGTGGTAGGTGGCCGCGTACCAAGGCGGATGACCGAGCTCGGGTGCCGGTCGCATGTCGGGAAGGAAGAGGTGCCCGCTGTCTTCGAGCCGGACGTGTGCCTCTGACCAGCGGTCACCGAGCGCCCATTCGCCGTGCACGCTGAGCACCAGCAGGCCGCCGGGGCGGGACACGCGCTGAAGCTCGGTGAGCCACGCGTCTTGGCGGCGCTCATCCAGGTGCGTGAAGACGCTCTGGTTGAAGATCAAGTCGAACGCGCCGTCCGGATATGGCAGCGGTGGGTCGGCGCCATTGACCGAAAAGCGGCAGTAGGGAATGTGCTCGGCCGCCCAGGCGATGGCGTCGGCATCGACATCGGTCGCATGAAGCCCGCCCCGCGCGCCGACCGCCTCGAGCCACAGCTGCATCCGGCCGCATCCGCAGCCGAAGTCGAGGATCGAGTCAAACGACTCGATTGAACGCCCCACAACGGCAAGCGTCCGCTCGAGCGCGCGCACCGCGTCACGGCCACCCTGATGAAACCGCGCGAAGTCGGTGTCGCCCGTGACGCGTGCCATGAGCAGATCAGGCGGAACTGGCGGCCCTTCGTGCAACGTCTTTCCAGATGCCATGAGGCCCCTAGACTACTTCGGCACGGCATCAGAGATTCGGCCGCGCGGCCTTCGGTTCCCGGAGGAGGCCGCTGTCGGGCTCAGGCAGATGACGACGCGACGCGAGGCGCCTTGCCCTGCTTCGGCGCCGGCCAGGAAGTCGCCGGCGCGACCAAGCGGCCTTCTCCTGATTGGGCGCGGGATCCTCGCGGCGGCGTGTGGTACAAACCGCCCGGTGACCCGGCTGCGCCCAACCGTTACGCGACGATGGCGCCCGCGACGTGACTGACGGCAGGGCCTCGATCGATCGGATGCCACCGGCTGACACCCACCTCGAGGGCAGCCGCATGACCCCCGGCTGCACGTCAATCGCGGGCCACTACGCGGCGACCGATACGCAGCTGGCCGCTGGGGCGCTGGCAGCGGCCTGGGACGTCGGCATGCGGATCTTCGATACGGAGCGGCAGGCCGCCGTTTCACCGGCTTCCAGGTCGACTTCGCCGAGCGATCCGCGGTCGAGGAGCTCACACGCAACCTCGCCGAGGACGCGGTAGGCCGATCGCAGCCGTGCGATCCCTGAACGGATTTTCGCCGTACGGTCGGGCGTCACCGCCGATCTCGCCGGCGCGACCGTATTTCTCGCGTCCCAGGCGTCCGGCTATGTATGTGCGACGATCATCGCCGTGGATGGCGGGTGGCTTGCGCGTTGAGTGACGATGACGTCCTCGAGCTCCTCTGCGCGAGCGGCGTTGTTCCCGTGGTCGTGGCCGACGACCTCGACCTCATGCGTCCGCTCGGCGACGCTCTCAAGGCAGGTGGCCTGCCCGTCGCCGAGGTGACGTTTCGCAGCGCCGCGGCTGTCGAGGCTCTCCGCCGGCTTGCTCTGGATCGAGACCTGCTTGTCGGAGCGGGCACGGTGGTGCGCCCGGAGCAGGTTGATCTCGCGCGCAATGCCGGCGCGCGCTTCGTCGTGATGCCTGGGTTCAGCTCGCGTGTGGTCGGGCGCTGTCGCGAGCTCGGCATGCCGGTGATTCCGGGCGTTTGCACTGCGACGGAGGTGATCGCGGCGCTCGACCGCGGAATCTCGCTGCTGAAGTTCTTTCCCGCGCAGGCCAGCGGCGGGCCGGCAATGGTGAGGGCGTTGCACGCGCCCTTCCCGGAGGTTCGCTTCATCCCGACCGGCGGCGTGAGCGCCGCCAACGCCGCCGACTATCTGACGCTGCCGTCGGTCGCCGCCGTAGGCGGCAGCTGGATGGTCGCTCCGACGCTCGTTCGAGACGGCGACTTCGCGGCCGTGTCGAAGCTCGCCGCGCAGGCCGTTGCGATCGTCGCGGAGGCGCACGCGTGAGCGCGCTCGCGATCCGCGCCGCCGGCGACTGTCGCTACGACCTCGTCGCGCTCGGCGAGGTCATGCTGCGCCTGGACCCCGGCGAGGGGCGCGTGCGCACGGCCCGCGAGTTCCGCGTCTGGGAGGGCGGCGGCGAGTACAACGTCGCGCGCGGTCTGCGACGGTGCTTCGGGCTGCGCACCGCGATCGTGACGGCGTTTGCGGACAACGACATCGGCCGCCTGCTCGAAGACCTGATGCTCCAGGGAGGCGTCGACACCTCGCTCGTGCGCTGGGTCCCCGATGACGGCATCGGCCGCACTGTGCGAAACGGACTCAACTTCACCGAGCGC
>PMKB01000170.1:2880-4446 GCA_003157595.1 Solirubrobacterales bacterium | reverse complement strand
AGCCCTCGGGCATGATCTCGCCCTTGTTGATCCAGCACTTCACGCCGATCCGCCCGAAGGTGGTGCGCGCCTCGTAGAAGCCGTAGTCGATGTCAGCGCGCATCGTGTGCAGCGGTACGCGCCCGTCGGAGTAGGCCTCGGTGCGGGCCATCTCCGCGCCGCCCAGCCTGCCCGAAACCTGGACCTTGACCCCCTTGGCGCCGGAGCGCATCGCGCTCGTCAGCGCGCGCTTCATCGCGCGCCGGAAGGCGACGCGGTTCTGCAGCTGCTCGGCGATCGACTGCGCGACGAGCTTCGCGTCCAGCTCGGGGCGCTTGATCTCAAGGATGTTGACCTTGATCTGCTTGCCGGTGATCCGGTGAAGATCCTTGCGCAGCGCGTCGACCTCACTGCCGGACTTGCCGATCACGATGCCCGGGCGCGCGGTGCGGATGTTGATCTCGACCTCGTTGGCGTCCTTCTTGATCGTGATGTCCGAGAGACCGGCATGCGCCAGCTTCTTGATTATGTGCGCACGGATCTTCACGTCCTCGGCGAGAAACTCGGCGAAGTTGCGCTCGTTGAACCAGTTTGACTGCCAGTCGTGGATGTAGCCCACGCGCATCGACTCGGGATGAACTTTCTGTCCCATCGCTACTCCTTCGGCGCGAGCGTGATCGAGAGGTGGGAGGTCCGCTTGTTGATCGGCGTCGCGCGGCCCATCGCCCGCGGGCGGAAGCGCTTGAGCGTCGGACCGACGTCCGCGGAGACCTCCTTGACGTGCAGCTCATCGCCGATCAGCTCGTGGTTGTGCTCGGCGTTGGCGACCGCGGAGTTCAGCAGCTTCGCCCAATCCTTGGCCACGCCGCGCGGCGCGAACGCGAGGATCGCGCGAGCCTCGGGCACCGACTTGCCGCGGATGTGGTCACACACGAGCCGCGCCTTGCGCGCCGAGGAGCGCACGTAGCGGGCATGCGCATACACGAGCTGCGGCTGCAGCGACGGGGCGTCCTTGGAGGCCCGCCTGCGACCGGGGACGAGCCTGCGCGAGGAGCCGGCCGCGGCGGCGGGCTTCTTCGCGGCAGCCCGCGTGGAGGGTTTCGGCGCCGGCAGCTCCGCCGTCGCCTCGCCCGCTGCCTCCTGGGCCTTGGTTGCACGAGCGCGAATCCGCCGGGGCTTCGGCGGGCCGCCAGGCGTCTCGGGCGCGACGCTTTCCGCCGCGACGGTCTCCTGCGCCCCAGCCTTGGCACGGACAGGCGAGCGTCGTGGCTTCGGCGCCGCCTCCGGCGTCTGCTCCACATCGGCCTTTCTCGACGGGCGTCGAATCCGCTTGGGCTTCTGGGCCACGGCGTCCGCCGGCGGCTCCGCTGGGGCGGCACGGCCGCGCCGAGCTACCGGACTCTGAGCCGTCGATTCTTCGGCGCCGGCCGAAGGATCGGTCTTGGGAGTCTCGTCAGCCATCGCTAGCGCACCTTCCCCGAGCCGGCGTGGCCGCGATAGGTGCGCGTGGGCGCAAACTCGCCGAGCTTGTGTCCGACCATCGACTCGCTGACGAAGACGGGCACGTGCTTGCGGCCGTCGTGGACC
>PMKB01000170.1:0-2830 GCA_003157595.1 Solirubrobacterales bacterium | reverse complement strand
GGGTGATCGACCGGGTTCATCGCCACGCCGCGGGTCTGCGGGCGCACGCCCATGTGACGCTTGCGTCCGGCCTTGCCCACCTTGACGTTCTGGTGCTCGGCGTTGCCGATCACACCGACCGTCGCGCGACACTCGGCGCGAACCAGGCGCATCTCGCCGGAGGGCAGGCGCAGCGTCGCCATGTCGCCGTCCTTGGCCATCAGCTGGATCGAGGTACCGGCCGAGCGGCCGAGCTGACCGCCGCGCCCAGGCTGCAGTTCGACGTTGTGCACGACCGTGCCGGTCGGCATCTTCGCGAGCGGCAGGCAGTTGCCGACGGTGATGTCGGCCTCTTCCCCGGAGGAGACGGTCATGCCAACCGACAGGCGCGCCGGCGCGAGGATGTAGCTCTTGACGCCGTCGGCGTAGTGCAGCAGCGCGATGTAGGCGGTGCGGTTGGGGTCGTACTCGATCGCCGCAACGCGCGCCGGAACACCGTCCTTGCGGCGCTTGAAGTCGATCCGGCGGTACAGGCGCTTGGCGCCGCCGCCGCGATGGCGTGAGGTCTTGCGCCCGAACGAGTTGCGTCCGCCGCTCTTCTTGAGACCCTCGACGAGCGAGCGCTCGGGCTCGGTCTTGGTGATCTCCTTGAAGTCGGGATAGGAGACGAAGCGCATCCCCGCGCTGGTCGGCTTGGGCTTGCGGATCGCCATCAGGACGCCGTGCTTTCGAGCGTGGCGAAGATCGGGATCGTCTCGCCCGCGCGGACCTGGACGATCGCCTTCTTCCACGTGCGCGTGCGACCGCGCGAGATGCCGCGACGCTTCGGCTTGGACTTCACCGAGATCGTTCGGACCTCCTGGACGTGGACGTCGAAGAGCGCCTCGACGGCCTGGCGGACCTGGGTCTTGTGAGCGTCGGGGTGGATGCGGAAGGTGTATTTGCCGGCCGCTGCGAGCACATAGCTCTTCTCCGAGACGACCGGCCGAATGATCACCGCGGACGGTTCCATCAGGCTCCCGCCTCCTCCGGCTCCGGCTTGGCGCCGACGGCGCGGGCGGTCAGTTCGGCCAGCGCTGCGGCCGAGCAGAGCAGCGAGGCCGCGCCGACGATGTCGGCCACGCCGACGCTCGAAGGCGCGAGCACCGCGACGCGGTCGATGTTGCGGAACGACAGGCCTGCGCCGCGCTCCTCGCCCGTCACGACGACGAGCGTGCCGCGCGGCTTGCCCCAGTCTGCGAGCAGCGCCGCCGCAGCCTTGGTCGAGGGCTCTTCGAACGCCTTCGCGTCGAGGACCGCGATCGTGCCGCGCCCGGCGTGCAGCGACAGCGCGCTGCGCAGAGCCGCGCGGCGCTCCTTGCGGTTGACCTTGAAGGTGTAGGAGCGCGGGTGCGGGCCGAACACGACGCCACCGCCCGAGAAGATCGGCGAGCGGGTCGAGCCGGCGCGGGCGCGCCCCGTGCCCTTCTGGCGCCATGGCTTGGAGTTACCGCCGGACACCAGGCCGCGAGTCTTCGTCGCCGCCGTGCCACGGCGGCGCGCGGCGAGCTCCGCGCGCACCGACTCGTGCAGCAGCGGGCCGTTGAAACGCGCGCCGAAGGCCGCGTCGTCGAGCGCGAGCGGCTTGGAGACGCCACCCAGAACGGGGGCCTCAGCCATCGCTGCGCACCTCCACGTAGCCGTTGCGTGGCCCGGGCACCGAGCCACGGACAAACAGGAGGTTCTCGCTGGCACGCACCTCGACGACCTCCAGGCCGCGCTGGGTGACGCGCTTGTTGCCCATCTGGCCGGGGCCGCGGATGCCCTTCATCACGCGCGCGGGCCACGCCGAGGCGCCGATCGAGCCCGGGGCGCGCACGTTGTGCGAGCCGTGGGACTTGGGGCCGCTGGCGAAGTTGTGGCGCTTGATCGTGCCCTGGAAGCCCTTGCCCTTGGAGACGCCGGAGATCTTGACGTGCTGGCCGGGCTCGAACACCGATACCTCGACCGTCTCGCCGACGTGCAGGCCGTCGCCCTCGTCGCGGAACTCGACAAGGTGGCGCAGCGGCGGCGCATCGGCCTTCGCGAGATGCCCGAGCTCCGGCTTGGTCAGCGCCTTCTCGCGCACACTGCCGAAGGCGAGCTGCACGGCGTTGTAGCCGTCACGTTCGCTCGTGCGGATCGCTGTCACGTGGCACGGCCCGGCGGCCAACACCGTGACGCGCGCCACGGCTCCGTCCTCGCCGAAGAGTTGCGTCATGCCCAGCTTGCGCGCGAGGATCGCCGCCATCAGCTCGCCAGTCGGATCTCGATGTCGACGCCGGCGGGCAGGTGGTCGAGTCGCTGCAGCGAGTCGACGGTCTTCGGCGTCGGGTGGTGGATGTCGATCAGCCGCTTGTGCGTGCGGATCTCAAAGTGCTCGCGCGAGTCCTTGTCCTTGAACGGCGAGCGGATCACGCAGTAGACGTTCTTCTCGGTCGGCAGCGGCACGGGCCCCGACACGGTCGCGCCGGTACGCGTCGCGGTGTCCACGATCTCCTTGGCGGCCGTCTCGATCGCCCGGGTGTCGTAGGCCTTCAGTCTGATTCGAATCTTGTTTTGGGAAGAGGCCATCGGGCCGCTGATCTCGTTTCGTGCTGTCGCTCTGCCGATTTGCTGCTGTCGCGGTCGATTTGCACAAGGACGGACGCAAACGTGCGAGCCCGAAGGCCGTCACAGCTGCCCGCCTCACCGGTCGACCCGACCGCGCAAGTCCGGTGTGAATGTCGTATCTGTCTCTAACGGCGGGCAGCGGACCTAGCGCTGCCCGATCTGTCGCCTACTTGATGATCTCGGTCACGACGCCGGAGCCGACCGTGCGGCCGCCCTCGCG
>PMKB01000332.1 GCA_003157595.1 Solirubrobacterales bacterium | reverse complement strand
CGCCCACTGGATGTACAAGCAGGCGGCGCGTCCGGACCGCAGCGGCCGCTCGAACTGGTCAGCCGACGAGGCGAAGCTGAAGTGGCTGCGCTCGATGGTCGACTGGCAGAGCGAGACCTCCGATCCGAAGGAGTTCATGGAGACGCTGCGCGTCGACCTGTTCGAGGATGAGGTCTACGTCTTCACGCCCAAGGGCGAGGTCAAGTCGCTGGCGGCGGGTGCCACGCCGCTCGACTTCGCTTACGAGGTTCACACCGACGTCGGCCACCGCTGCGTCGGAGCGAAGGTCAACGGAAAGATCGTGCCGCTGAGCTACGAGCTGCGCTCCGGCGACATCGTCGAGGTGCTGACGTCAAAGCGCGAGCGCGGCCCCTCGCGCGACTGGCTTGCGGTCGTCAAGACGACGCGGGCACGCAACAAGATCAAGCAGTGGTTCAAGGCCGAGAGCCGCCAGGACACCGAGCACTCCGGCCGCGAGGCGCTGCAGGAGGCGCTGCGCAAGCAGGGCCTTCCGGCGCAGCGGATAACCGGCTCGGCGCTGCTGGCCGACGTGATCCGCGAGCTCGGATTCCGCAAGGCCGACGACTTCTACATCGCGCTGGGGGCCGCCAAGGTCTCACCCAAGACGGTGGTCGGCAAGATCCTGCAGCGCTTGAAGGAGGGTGAGGCTGCCGACGCCGAGCAGACCACCGCCTCGACGCTGATCTCCTCCCGGCGCGAGCGTCGCCGGCCGACCAACTCCTCGAGCGAGCTCGGCATCCGCGTGGAGGGCGTCACCGACGTGCTGGTGCGTTTGGCGAAGTGCTGCCGTCCGGTGCCGGGCGATGAAATCGTCGGCTACATCTCGCTCGGCCGCGGTATTACGATCCACCGCGCTGACTGCTCCAACGCGCGTGCGCTGAGCCGCGACGCCGACCGCTTCACACCGGTGGCATGGGAGGGAGAGCAGACAACGGGCTTCAAGGTGGAGATTCAGATCGACGGCTGGGATCGTCACCGCCTGCTGGAGGACCTCTCCCGGACCCTCTCGGAAGCGGGCATGAACATCGTCGAAGCGCAGTGCACCGCGCACCCGCCGATGATCCGAAACCGCTTCGTCGTCGAGTGCGCCGACACGCAGACGCTCAAGGCAACGATCACTCGTCTGCGCAACATCGACTCGGTGTTCGACGCCTTCCGCGTCACGCCGGGGAACTGAACCGTGCTGGGGGACTTCGTCGGCAACGCCGTGCGCTCCACGCTAAAACTGCTGGGCGGGGCCGAGCACGAGGTCGCGAAGCACTCGCCGGTCGAGGAGCCGTTGCACGAGGCCGTCGCTGCGCTGCACCACGCCGCAGAGTCGATGGACAGGCACGTCGAGGTGCTCGAGGGCGTCGCGGCGACGTTGCCCGCGATGACCGAGGCGCTCGTGGCGCTAACCGAGCAGCTCGGCGAGTTCCTGCATCTGGCGGCTCCGCTGGAGGCCGCCGAGCGCGAGGTGGCCGGTCTCGGCCACCTGTTCCGCCGGCGCCGGCCGCCCGCGGCTCTACCGGCCGTTGCGGCCGGCGCCCAGCCCGCCGAACCAGCGGCCGCTCCGCTCGATGTCGCGGAGGCCGAACCGCCCGAAGCGTCGCCCGCCGCCTCCAGCTCGCCTGCCGCAGCGCACGACAGCCCGGCCGCCTGACCAGCGCCGGCGGCCACTCGCCGCGAGCCGCGACCGCGGCGAACCACCCCGCGCCGCGCGCGCGAACCGCGACCGCGGCGCACGCCAGACCCCTCCGGGGCGACCCCTAGGCCACGACCGTCAGCGCGCCGGGCCGAATCGTGAAGCGGGCCTGCGTGACCTCGCCGAAGTGATCGCCGTCCACCTGCAGCGGCAGCGGCCGGCCGGCCGCGCTGCTGACGGTCATCGAGGTAACCTGCTGAAAGCTTGCGACCTGGCGGTGACCGGCGACCCCGCCCCGCCCGAGCACCCCGCGTGCCAACAGCGACGGCGCGCCGAGCAGCGTCGCCCGGCGCAGCACGACGCTCGAAAGCGTGCCGCCGTCGAGCGTGGCGCCGGCGGCGAGGTCGATCGGGCGGTCGTGAAAGTAGGTGTAGTGGGTTGCGTTCTGAACGATTGTCGTGACACCCACCACGGTTTCGTCGCCGACCGACACGAACATTCGCGGCGGACGGATCAGGTAGTGCCCGGCGAATGTGCTCAGAGCCGCGCCGAGGAAGTAATAGGGCCCGAAACGCGCTTTCATCCGCGGCCTGGAGTCGACGGTCCGCACGACGTCGGCGTCCATGCCGACGCCCGCGCTGAAGGTGTACAGCCGCCCCTCGACCTCGCCGAGATCGATCTGGCGGGGAGCGAAATGGTCGGCCACGCGCAGCAGATGCTGGGTGGCGTCGACGATCTCGCCGGGAATCCCGAGCAGCTTGCAGAACACATTCGCCGAGCCGCCGGGCAGGCAGCTGAGCGGCGTGCCGGAGCCCGCCAACCCGTTGGCCGCCTCATTGACCGTACCGTCGCCGCCGAACGCGATCACGATGTCGTAGCCCTCGTGCGCGGCCCGGCGCGCGATCTCGATCGCGTGGCCGCGAGCCTGGGTCTCGACCGCCTCGACCTCGTAGCGGGCGGCGAGTGCGTTCACGACAAGGTTGCGCAGGCGGTCGGAGACCGCCGTCGCGAACGGGTTGACGATTACCAGCGCCCGCCGGCGGTCGGCCGCGTCGATCGGCTCGAGCGTCGCCAGGACGCGTTCGACTCCGGTCTGCGTTGAGAAGTCGCTCACGCCCCTGCTACACCGCGCCGCGCGGCGCGTTACCGATCTGCGCGGCCAACCCGCGGAACGGTGTTGCCGCCGCCGCCGCGGCGCTATACTTCGGCGCACATAGCTGGACGCATCCAGAGGGGTGGAGGGACTGGCCCTATGAAACCCCGGCAACCATCTCGCGCGAGCGAGAAACGGTGCCAATTCCATCAGGCTCCAACAATGGCCTGGGAGATGTGGTTGGAGCTTCTGCCTGAGAACCTTCGCCACATGACCGGCGGAGGTTTTTCATATGGCGGCAGAGAATCTCAGATGTAAGGAATGCGGGACGGAGTACCCGCTCGAGGCGCTCTATGTGTGCGAGCGCTGCTTCGGACCGCTCGAAGTCGCTTACCAGCACGGCTTCGCCGACGACATCGCGACGCTGCGGCGGCGCATCCAGGGCGGCTCTCAGGATGTCTGGCGCTACGCCGACTTCCTCCCGCTCGCCGGCGGTCCGCCCGGACCGTCCAACCATCTTGCGTCGCGGGCCGGTCTGCCAGCCGGCTGGACGCCGCTGATCAACGCGGATCGGCTGGCCGAGCGCCTCGGGCTGCGCCGGGCCTGGTATCAGCGNNCGCCAACCCCACTCACTCGTTCAAGGATCGCGTCGTCGCGGTTGCCTCGGCGCGGGCGCGTGAGCTGGGCTTCGGCGCGCTCGCCTGCGCCTCGACCGGAAACCTCGGCAACGCCGTGGCGGCGCAGGCTGCCGCGCTCGGGTTGCCGTCCTACGTCTTCATCCCGGCCGACCTCGAGGAGCAGAAGATTCTCGGCACCGGCATCTACGGCACCAACTTGGTATCGGTGCGCGGCAACTACGACGAGGTCAACCGCCTGTGC
>PMKB01000044.1 GCA_003157595.1 Solirubrobacterales bacterium | reverse complement strand
GCGCACTCGTCGCGCTCGAGGCCTACCGCCCGGTCCTCGAGGCCTCGCCGCAGCGCACCGGCGGGATGCTCCTGGACCGCTGCCGCGATGTCGACGACCTTCCGCAGGCGCTCGCGGCGGTCGACATGGCACTCTGGGACATGGCCGGCAGGCGCGCCCGGCGTCCGGTCTGCGAGCTGCTGAGCGACACCCCGGCGCGGGCCATCGCCGTCAACGCGAGCATCGGCGCCGACGCCCCGGCGCTGGCGGCCAAAGCCGCGGCCCAGGCGGTCGCGGCCGGCTACTCGTGCGTGAAGCTGAAGGTCGGCACGGCCGGTGATGAGGCGCGCGTGGCGGCGGTGCGCCGCGCGATCGGCTCCCAGACGATGCTGCGGCTCGACGCCAACGGCGCCTGGTCGCTGGAGCAGGCCGAGCGGATCCTGGGGTCGCTCGCCGCGCACGGCCTCGAGCTGATCGAGGAGCCGGTGCACGGGCTTGCCGACACGCGCGCGCTGCGCGAGCGCGTCGCGGTGCGGATCGCGATCGACGAGACCGCGGCGATCCCGGGCGCGCTGACCGCCCGGATCGCGGACGCCGTCTGCCTGAAGATCTCGCGCTGCGGCGGCATCGGCGGGCTGCTGGCCGCCGCCGCCCTCGTTCGCGCAAGCGGCGCCGAGGTCTACCTGTCCTCGACCTACGACGGGCGCCACGGGATCGCCGCCGCGCTGCACGCAGCCGCGGCGCTGCACCCACTGCCGCCGTGCGGCCTGGCGACGCTCGAGCTGTTCGAGCACGCGCCGGCGGCTCTGCCCGTCGTGCGCGGTGAGATCGCGGTGCCGCGCGGTCCAGGGCTCGGCGTTTAGGCCGGGTTAGCGCGCGATCGCCTGGGCAACCGCTTCGGGCGCCTGCAGCGCGACGCGGTGGCCCACGCCGGGGAGCGCCTGGAACGACGCGTCGGGGATGGCGGCGGCGAGGCGCCGGCCGGTCTGGGCGTAGGCGACGTCATTGGCGCCCGCCAGCACCGCGACCGGCATGCGCAGCTCACCGAGCCGGTCCCACATCGGCGTCATCGCGCCAACGCCGAGGCCGCGAATGCTGGCGGCGAGCTGCGCCGGCGTGCAGCGTCGCTCGTCCGCGGCGACCTCTGCGTGGACCCAGTCGGGGTCGTCTGCGAACAGCGCCACCGCGCGCCAGCGTTCGATGAAGTCCGAGATCGAGCCCCGTTCAATCTGCGCCGCCAGAGCGTCATCGGCCGCTCTGCGGGCCGCTCGCTCGCCTTCGTCCTCGATGCCGGCGCCCGTCGAGATCAGGACGAGCCTGGCGACGCGCTCGGGCATCGCCAGCGCGGTGTGCAGAGCAAGCCGGCCGCCCATCGAGTAGCCGACGAGCACGAACTGCTCGCCTGTGCCGTCGGCGGCGAGGCTCGTGACGCCGGCGGGCGTGAGCGGCGTGGCGTCGGCGGCGTTCAGCGCGATCGGTGTGAAGCGGCCGGTCGGCAGCTGCGCGATCACGCGATCCCAGTGGCGGGCGGTCGCGGCGAAGCCATGGACGAGGACGACGGGGGTCGGCACCGCTGCCAGTGTGTCAAGGCGGCTGCGTGCAGCGAAGCCCGCGCCGCTACGGTTCGTCCGTGGCACCCACCCTCGACAGCCACGATCTGATCACGGCGTTCGTCGACGAGCTGGCGCGCTGTGGTGTGACCGACGCGTGCACCTCGCCGGGATCGCGCGACACCCCGCTCGTGCTCGCGCTGGCCCGCCATCAGCGGCTGCACGCGCACTCCCACATCGACGAGCGCTCGAGCGGGTTCTTCGCGCTCGGCATCGCCAAGGCGACCGCGCGGCCGGTCGTGCTGACCTGCACCTCGGGAACCGCCGCCGCCAACCTCGCCCCCGCGGTGATCGAGGCGAGCGAAGCGCGCGTGCCGCTGCTCGTGCTGACCGCGGACCGCCCGCCGGAGCTGCGCGAGATCGGCGCCGGCCAGACGGTCGACCAGATCAAGCTCTACGGCGGCGCGGTCCGCTGGTTCTTCGAGGTCGGCAACCACGATGTGACCGACGAGCGGATCGCGTGGATTCGCACGCTTGCGTGCCGCGTCTACGCCACCGCGACCGGCGGGCGTCCCGGGCCGGTGCACCTGAACTGGCCGTTGCGCGATCCGCTCGTGCCGGACGGCGTCCGCCGGCCCCGCGGCGGCCGCCCGGGCGGCCGCGCCTGGGTCACGGTGCATGGCCGCGACCCAGCCGGCGCTCGCCTGTCGGAGCACATCGGCGCGCCTGCGCGCGGCGTGATCGTGGCGGGGCGTGACGACGCTGGGCTCGCGCCCGCGATCCCGGCGCTCGCCCTCGCGGCCGGCTATCCGTTGCTCGCGGACCCGTTGTCGGGCGCGCGGCGCGGCGCGGCCGCGATCGCGCACTACGACCTGCTGCTGCGCGACCGCGACTTCGCCCGCACGCACCTACCGCAGGTCGTCGTCAGGGTCGGCGATCTGCCGACATCCAGACCGCTGCGCACGTGGCTCGGCGGGCTGGAGCAGACACGCCAGATCCTCGTCGATCCCCAGCTCGCATGGCAGGACCCGTCCTCGGTCGTCGAGCTCGTCCTGCGCGTCGATCCCCGCCTGCTCGAGCCGCCGCCACCGGCCGACTCCGACTGGCTGGCGGACTGGCGCGCGGCGGACGCCGGCGCCGCCGCTGCGGTCGAGCTGACGCTCGGCGATGACCTGAGCGAGCCCAACGTCGCGCGAGCGATTGCGAGCACGCTGCCCACCGATGCCACCGTGTTCGTCGCCGCCTCGATGCCGGTGCGCGAGCTCGAATCCTTCTGGCCGGTGCGCGACGAGGGGCCGCGCGTGCTCTCGAACCGCGGCGCCAACGGGATCGACGGCACGCTCTCGAGCGCCCTGGGCGTTGCCGCCGTCGCCGAAGGCCCCGTGGTCGCGCTGATCGGCGATGTCGCCTTCGCCCACGACGTCGGCGGGCTGCTGGCGGCATCGCGGCTGCGCCTGTCGCTGACGATCGTGCTGATCAACAACGGCGGCGCCGCCGTGTTCGACTACCTGCCGATCGCGGGCGAGCAGGATGTCTACGAGCAGCACATCGCGACGCCTACCGGGCTCGACTTCGAAGCGGCGGCGCGGCTCTACGGCTTTCACTACGAGCGCCCGCAGACGCTCGCCGCCCTGCGCGCACTGCTCGTCGAACCCGCACGCGACACGCTGATCGAGGTGCGAACAGATCGGGCCGACGGCGTCGCGCTGCACAAGCGAGCGGGGGCCGCAGTGCGGCAGGCCGTCGCCGGCACCACCTGAGGACGCCGCCGCGGCACTCCGCGACGCCTATGCCGCGAGAACCGGCAACAGCGCGCCCAGCTTGATCTCGGTCTCGGCCAGCTCGGCGGCAGGGTCGGAGTCCGCGACGACGCCGTCGCCGGCGTAGCAGCGTGCCAGGCGGCCCTGCAGCAGCGCGCAGCGCAGCGCGACGCAGAACTCACCGTCCTCGTTGGCGTCGGTCCAGCCGAGGGGACCGGCGTACCAGCCGCGATCGATCCCCTCCAGTGCGCGGATCAGCGGCAGCGCGACTCCCGCCGGTTCGCCGCCGACGGCGGGCGTCGGGTGCAGTAGGCCGGCCAGCTCGACGGCCGCCACCGGAGCAGCCAGCTGCGCGCGGATCGCGGTCGCCAGATGCTGAATATTGGCGATCCGCACGACCTCCGGTTCCTCGGGCATCGTCACCCAGACCGCGTGCGGGCGCAGCGTCCGCTCGATCCGCCGCGCCACGATCGCGTGCTCCTCGCGCTCCTTGTCCGAGCGCAGCAGGCGCTCGCCGAGATGGTCGTCAACCGCCGGGTCGGCGCTGCGACCGATCGAGCCGGCGAGCGCGACGGTGCTCAGGCGCAGGCCCTCACGGCGCATCAGGAGCTCCGGCGTCGCTCCGATGAAGGTCCCCTCGCCGCGACCGACCGCGTATACGAAACAGCCCGCGAACGCCTCGCGCAGCACGCCGAAGACGGCCGCGCCGTCGTGGGGCGTCGGGCCGTGGACGTCCACCTCGCGTGCAAGCACGATCTTCTCCAGCCGCCCGTCGGCGATCAGCTCGACTGCGCGCGCGACGGCGGCCTCGTAGTGCTCGGGAGCCATCGCGCCGGCGATCGTGTGGCGCTCGGTCGGGTGTGGATCGAGCAGCGGCAGCGGCTGATCGAGCAGGCCGGCCAGCCGCTCCTGCACCCGTGCCAGACAGCGCTCGGGCGGATCATCCGCGTGGACGAGCGCGGCGACGGTGCACCAGACCTCCTCGCCGCGGCGCACCAGGGCGACCTCGGGCACGACCAGCGAAGCCGGAGCGAAGGCCGACCAGTGCGGAGAGCCGCCGCCGTCGTGAGCGAAGGCGAAGCCGCCGCAGGCGATCAGGCCGCCGCCGATCGGCCCGCCCGACGGCTCGAGGCAGGCGCGCTCGACAAGCTCGCGCCAGCGCGCGGCGGTGCGCTCGAAGCGCAGATGACCCCGGTCCTCGAGCGTCACGACCGCGCCTAGCGCGGCCACGACCGAGCGCTCGCGCTCGGGCTGCTCGAAGCACATCCACTGCTCCCCCGGGCCGCGCGATGCGAGCACGACGGCGCTGGGGTCCACTCCGTCGGGGAGCCGCCAGCTGACCGCCGCCACGCAGTCTCCGCGACGTCGCGCAACCCGAGCGGCACGCGCCATCTGCGTCTCCAGGTGCAGACGCTGGCGCTCGGGCAGCGCGAACGGAGGCGAGTTAGTCGCGTCCGCCCGCGCTAGCGCCAAAGCGACACCGCAGCCGTTCCTAGTGGGCCTTCTCGCAACGTTCCACGACGTTCCGCGAAGACCCGCTAGGTCTCCGCGCGACCTCGAGCCATCGCGATCTCGCCGGTCCGCATCATCTCGATCAGCCCGTACGGACGGACCAAGCGCTCGTAGGCGTCGATCTTCTCGCTGCCGCCGGTCACCTCCACGGTGATCGATCGTTTCGTCGTGTCGACGACGCGGGCACGGAAGATCGTCGTGAACTCGAGGATCTCGCTGCGCGCCTGTGCCTCCGCGTTGATCTTGAACAGCGCCAGCTCACGCGTGACGGTCCCCGCCGGCTCCAGGTCGCGGATCTTCAGCACGTTTACCAGCTTGTGCAGCTGCTTTGTCACCTGATCGATCGGGTGCAGCGCACCATCGACGGTCAGCGTGATGCGCGAGAACTGGTCGTTGTCGGTGGGACCAACGGTCAGCGTCTCGATGTTGAAGCCGCGGCGTGCGAACAGCCCGGCGATCCGCGTCAGGACACCCGGACGGTTCTCGACCAGGATCGACAGCACGTGCTTGCGGCCGGTACGCAGGCCGACGGCCGCATCGAGCTCTTCGAGGCTGAGGGGGGCTTTCGTTCCAGGCTCACCCATCGCGATCACCCCACCATGTCGCGCGCGGCGGCGCCGGGCGCGATCATCGGGTAGGTGTTCTCCTCGCGCGTCACACGGATGTCGGCGACGACGACGCCCGGCGTGGCGATCGCTGCACGTATGTCCTCGACCAGCGAGCCCTTGTCGGTGAAGCGCAGCCCCGTGGCTCCGTAGGCC
Organism: Solirubrobacterales bacterium; assembly: GCA_003157595.1. Classification (GTDB taxonomy): domain Bacteria; phylum Actinomycetota; class Thermoleophilia; order Solirubrobacterales; family Solirubrobacteraceae; genus Palsa-513. The sequence continues at coordinate 334 of PMKB01000044.1, read as the reverse complement.
TGAGCGAGCTTGACGAAGTCCGGATGCTCGCCCATGTCGACCTGGCTGTAGCGGTGGTCCCAGAACAGCTCCTGCCACTGGCGCACCATGCCGAGGTAGCCGTTGTTCATGATGAACACCTTGACGGCGATCTCCTCCTGCACGCAGGTCGCGAGCTCTTGGACGTTCATCTGAATCGAGCCGTCGCCGGCGATCACGCACACCGTGTCGTCGGGCGTGCCGACCTTGACACCCATCGCCGCGGGCAGCCCGAAGCCCATCGTGCCCAGGCCGCCGGAGTTGATCCACTGGCGCGGCCGCGCGAAGTGGTAGTACTGCGCCGCCCACATCTGGT
>PMKB01000298.1 GCA_003157595.1 Solirubrobacterales bacterium | reverse complement strand
ACATGGTCTCGACGATCGCCGACATGGTGGATCCGATCGTTACCCCCCAGGGCGGGGCGGCCGCCGAGGTGCCTCAGCTCGTCGCCTTCGTCTCGCACAAGACCGGTCTCTCGCAGGCAGCGGTCCTCGCCGCACTGCAGAAGAACTTCCCGCACGTCACGGCGCTGTTGGAAACGATCCCGCTGACATCCGTCGCCAGCGAGCTACCCGGCCTGTTCGCGTTCCTCGAAAAAACGCTCAAGGTGACGCCGACCCAGCTGCTCGCAGCGCTGAGCACCAGCTTCCCCGCGCTCACACAGGCGATCACCAACCTGCCGGCGGTGACCAGCGGCTGGGACAACGTGCCGGGCACCGCCGCGTTCACGAGCTTCACCGGCGCACCGATCAGGACCGTGCCCGAGATCCGCACCTACTTCAGCACGGAGCTGATCCCGGTGCTCGAGACCCAGCGAGCCAACTACGACCACCTCGTGTCGACGTCGAAGATCAACTTCATCGGGCCACTGGTGCTGATCATCGGCATCATCGTGATCATCTACGGGCTGCTGATGCTGTTCCTGGCAGCGCGGCTGGAGTCACGCCCGAGCGCCGGGGTCACCAGGGCCGTGCCGAAAGCGGCTACATAGCCGCACGGTGGATCGAGCGCGCCTTGCGCAGCGTGCTCGCGCAGATCTCGTCGGCGACGGCGATGAAACCAACCCGTGCGGCACCGCTCACGCGCTAATGCTCGCTCGGGGCACCCGCCATCAGTGCCACGGCGTGCGGCAGCGCATCAGCGATCGCCGCGCCGGCCTGGGCGATCGATCGCGGTGTGCCCGGGAAGTTGATGATCAGCGTCCGGCCGCGGACCCCGGCAACACCGCGCGAGAGCAGCCAGTGCTTGGTGTGCGCACGGGAGGCGTCGCGCATGGCATCGGCGATGCCCGGCACCTCGCGTTCGATCACGACTCGGGTCGCCTCCGGCGTCACATCGCGCGGGGCCACGCCCGTGCCGCCGGTCGTCAGCACCAGCGCGCAGGGGTCGGCATCGCTGAAATGGCGCAGCCGCCCCGCGATCAAGTCCAGCTCGTCGGAGATCACCTCGCGCGCGACGACCTCACCGCCGATCCCCCGCGCGAACTGCTCGAGGCGATCGCCGCTTTCGTCAGAGCCCTCGCCGGCGGCCCGGGACGTGCTCACCGTGATGATCGCGACGCGCACGCTTCAGCCGGCCCCTTCCAGGCGCCAGTCGCTGCGCCCGCCGGTCTTCTCCAACAGCACGACCTGCTCGATCGCGATCCCGCGCTCGAGCCCCTTGACCATGTCGTAGACGGTCAGCGCGGCGACGCTGCAGGCGATCATCGCCTCCATCTCGACACCCGTCCGCGCCGACACCCCAACCTCCGAGATCAGCTCCACCACGCCGCCCTCCACGTCCACGCTCGCCTGCACGTCGACGAAGCTGAGCGCGATCGGGTGCGCCAGCGGGATCAGCGCCGCGGTCTGCTTGGCCGCCATGATGCCGGCGAGCCGAGCGGTGCCCAGCACCTCCCCCTTTGCGACGTTGCCCGCGACGATCGCCTCGGCGGTCTGCCGCGACATCCGCACACGCGCCCGGGCTCGGGCCCGCCGCTCGCTGATCGGCTTCGCGCCGACGTCGACCATGCGCGCGTTGCCGCCGCTGTCGAGATGCGTGAGGCGCGACCCGCTCACGAGCCGACCGCGTCCCCCGGGAGGCCGACGACCTCGCCCGCCACCCAGTGCGCCTCGCCGCCATCGAGCTCCTGCTTCCAGATCGGCGCCTGCGCCTTGATCCGGTCGATCAACTCCCGCGCACCAGCGAACGCAGCATCTCTGTGCGCCGCGGAGACCGCCACTACGACTCCCGGCTCGCCCAGCGCGACGCGCCCGACGCGGTGCTCGGCCGCCGCGGCCTGAAGGCCGTGGCGCTCGATGCACTCGGCGGCGATCACGGCCATCCGCTCCTCGGCCATTTCGCGATAGGCCTCATAGTCGAGAAACTCCACGTCGCGGACGGTGCCCTCGAATGTGACGACGGCGCCGGCGCCCGGCCGACGCACCAGGTCGGTGATGCGCGCGGGCGCGATCGGAGCATCGGTGACGCGCACATGCGGCTCGGCGCCGCCGCTGACCGGTGGTAGCAACGCCAGCTCGTCGTCCGCGCGCAGCGGCGTGTCGTCGCCCACGAGCTCGCGGTTGACCGCCATCCGCACCGGCAGCCGGGAGAGCAGCTCCGCGAGCGGGGATTCCTGCGCAAGCGCCGCCAGCGCCTCGGCGACGGTCGCCCCGTCAGCCAGCTCGGCCTGGATCGTGTCGGCACCCGCGCGTTCGCGCAGCTGGGCGAAAAGGCGTATCCGCACGATCATGGTCGGCTCAGCCTACCCCTCGGCACCCGGCGGCTTCGCGGGGCGGCCCTGTTATCGTCGCGTGATCGCAGCAGCACGCACCCAACTGCTTGACGGCCATGGCCGCGCGATCAGCGATCTGCGCCTCTCGGTGACCGACCGCTGCGGCTTTCGCTGCCGCTACTGCATGCCCGCGGAGGGCATGCGCTGGCTCGACCGCGCGGATCTGCTGACCTTCGAGGAGATCGAGCGCCTCATGCGCGTGCTCGTGCAGATGGGCATTCGCGATGTCCGCCTGACCGGCGGCGAGCCGCTCGTGCGCCGCCAGCTGCCGCGCCTGGCCGCGATGCTCGCCGCGATTCCTGGGCTGCACGAGCTGGCGCTGACGACCAACGGCTACCAGCTCGAGCGCGACGCCCACGCGCTGATCCACGCGGGCGTCACGCGCTTCAATGTCTCCGTCGACTCGCTCCAGCGCGAGCGCTTCAGCGAGATGACGCGCCGCGACGTTCTGGACAAGGTCCTGCGCGGCCTCGCGACGCTCGCCTCCTTCCCCCAGGCTCACCCGATCAAGGTCAACGCCGTGGCGATGCGCGGCTTTACCGAGACCGAGGTGATCCCGTTCGCCCGCTTCGCCCGCGAGCACCCCTACGAGGTCCGCTTCATCGAGTTCATGCCGCTTGACGCCGACCACGCGTGGACGCCCGACGACGTGCTCAGCGGCGAGGAGATTCGTGCCGCGATCCATGCGGTTTACCCGCTGGAGCCCGAGCCCCGCACACCCAGCGCGACCGCGCGGACCTTCCGCTTCGCCGACGGCCGCGGCCGCATCGGCTTCATCAACCCGGTCTCGGAGCCCTTCTGCGCCGACTGCAACAGGATCCGCGTAACCGCCGACGGCCAGCTGCGCACCTGCCTGTTCTCGCTGCGCGAGACGGACCTGCGCGCCGTGCTGCGCGGCGGAGCCGACGACGACGAGCTCGAGGCCGTGGTGCGCGGTGCGGTGTGGCGCAAGGAGCTCAAGCACCACATCGGCGATCCGGGCTTCGTGCAGCCGGACCGCACGATGTCGGCCATTGGAGGCTGATGGGGTGAGTGGGTGCAGGGCACCCCTCACCCAGGCTGACCTGCCGTGATCTGACGGCCGCCCGCCGATGGCGTCCCTTGGTCTCAGAGCAGCTCGATGGTGACCCGCTCGCCCGCCGCGAGCACGCCGGTGCCTGCCGGGATCAGCGCCAGGGCGTCGGCGCCGAGCAACGAGGTCAGGATGTGGGAGTCCTGCACACCGGTGGGTGTCACGTGCCAGCCGTCGGGGCGCAGCCGCAGATGGCACCGGACCGCCTCGACGCGCGCAGGCGCGCGCCGGCAATCGGTGTCGAGTGTCGCAACCGTCCGTTCGCGCGCAGGCGTCTCGCCGGCCAGTGCCTGCAGCGCCGGCCGCACGAACAGCAGGAACGTGACCAGCGAGGACACCGGATTGCCGGGCAGCCCGAACACGAGCGTCTGTTCGTGCGTGCCGAACCAGAACGGCTTGCCCGGCTTCAGCGCCACGCCGGCCACGTGGCGCGTCACGCCGAGGCCGTCCAGCACCTCGGCGACGTGGTCGTGGCGGCCGACCGACATTCCGCCGGTGATCACCGCGGCGTCGGCCCCGAGCGCCGCGTCGATCGCCTCGCGGATCACAGCCGGATCGTCACGGGCGTGGACGAGAGAGACCGCTTCAGCGCCCGCCCGGCGGACGAGCGCGGGGATCACGAACGCGCCCGAGTTGCGGACCGAGCCGGGCCTTGCTTGCTCGTCCACGCCGACCAGTTCGTCGCCGGTCGTGACGATTGCGACGCGGGGACGCGCTCCAGCCGCGACGACCGGACAGCCCGCCGAGGCGAGCACGCCGAGCTCTGCGGGGCCGAGTCGTACGCCTGGCTCGAGCACCGTGTCCCCGGCTCGCAGATCGTCGCCGGCGTGGCGCACATAGCGCCCGGGCTCGACCGGCGCCAGAAGCTCCACCTCCGCGTTGTGGCGGCGCGTGTCCTCGACGGGCACGACGGCGTCCGCGCCCGCGGGGATCGCCGCCCCGGTCGAGATCGCGCAGGCCTGACCCGGCGCGAGCACCGCGGCTGCCGGTGCGCCCGCTCGCGACTCGCCGACGACCACCAGCCGGACCCCTGCGCCGCTGTCGAGTGCCCGAACCGCGAAGCCGTCCATCGCCGAGTTGTCGAACGCCGGCACGTCTTCGGGCGCCCGGATCTCCTCGGCCAGCACCCGTCCGAGTGCCTCGCCGAGCGCGACCGTCTGCGGCGGCAGCCGCCGCGCGTGCTCGAGCACGCGCGAGCGCGCCTCCTCGAACTCGGTCAGCTTCGTGCTCACGGGCCTCGCAACTCTAGTGGCGTCCGGTTCCGATCGAGCGCCGGCGCAGCCTCCGCCGCCCCGCCCCAAGCGGCCCGGCGCCGGCCCCCGGCGGGCGCGTCCGGTATCTTTGCGCGCTCCACCGCTCGGATTTGGGGAGGCGGCCGTCGCCCGTGTGAGCGCACGGCGCCGGCTCGCGGGCAGCTGTGCTCAACGTGGCGGTTTCCGTTTGTCCCCTGTCGAGGTTCGGGAGTTTCGATGAGTTCTGATTCTGAGTTTCTGTTCACGTCGGAGTCGGTGACCGAGGGCCACCCCGACAAGATCGCCGACCAGGTCTCCGACGGCGTGCTGGACGCCGTGCTCAAGGACGATCCATACGCGCGCGTGGCGTGCGAGACGCTCGTCACCACCGGCCTGGTCGTGGTTGCCGGGGAGATCACCACATCGACCTTCGTCGACATCCCGGCCGTGGTGCGCGAGACCGTGCGGCGCATCGGCTACGACGACGCGACCGCCGGCTTCGACTGCGACACCTGCGCCGTGATTTCGACAATCGACCGCCAGTCGCCGGACATCGCGCAGGGAGTCAGCGAGGCCTTCGAGCACCGCGCCGCCGGTTCCGGCGACGAACTGGACGTTGCGGGCGCCGGCGACCAGGGCATGATGTTCGGCTACGCCTCAGATGAGACGCCGGAACTGATGCCGTTGCCGATCTCGGTGGCGCACCGCCTCGCCGAGCGGCTCGCGGCGGTGCGCAAGGACGGCACGCTGGGGTACCTGCGCCCGGACGGCAAGACGCAGGTCAGCGTGCGCTACTCCGGCGGCCGGCCGGTCGCGATCGAGAAGCTCCTGATCTCGACCCAGCACGCCGACGGTGTCGATTCGGAGACCCAGATCAAGGGCGATCTGTGGGAGCACGTGGTGACCGCGGTCCTGCCCGAGGATCTCTACGACCCCGCCGCGCTGCGCAAGGACTTCCTCGTGAACCCGACCGGGCGCTTCGTGATCGGCGGCCCGATGGGCGATTGCGGGCTGACGGGCCGCAAGATCATCGTTGACACCTACGGCGGGATGGCCCGCCACGGCGGCGGCGCATTCAGCGGCAAGGATCCTTCGAAGGTCGACCGCTCCGCTGCCTACGCCGCCCGCTGGGTTGCGAAGAACTGCGTCGCCGCCGGCCTGGCGCAGCGCATCGAGGTTCAGGTCGCCTACGCGATCGGCGTCGCTCACCCCGTCTCGGTGATGGTGGAGACCTTCGGCACCGAGCGCATCGACCGCACGAGGATCGCCACCCTGATCGACGAGCATTTCGACCTGCGTCCCGGAGCGTTCCGCGAGGAGCTGCGGCTGCACCGCCCGATCTATCAGGCGACCGCCGCCTACGGGCACTTCGGCAGAGATCACCCCGACTTCACCTGGGAGCGGACGGGCAAGGCCGACGCTCTGCGCGCCGCCGCTGGGCTATGAACGCTCCCGCCGCGCCCGCCGCAGCCTGAGCGGATGCGCGAGGAGCCCGCAGGGTCGTCGCTGCCACTGCCGGACCGCGAGGCGGTGCTCGAGCACGCCGCGGCGTTGATCCTCGAGACCTGGCGCTCGTTCGACGCCGCTCGCGCCGGCCAGCCGCTGCCGGCCGAGCGCCACCTGGCGCTGCTGAGCGAGTCGCTGCCGCAGCGCCCAGGCGAGGGTATCGCGGCGCTCGATGCGGCCGCCGATGTGCTCGACGTCTCGCTCACCCAGGCGCGGCCGCGCTTCTTCGGCTGGATCGGCGGCTCGGGGCTCGAGATCGGCGTGCTCGGCGACGCGCTGATGGCCTCGCACGACGTCAACGTCGCGCTCAGTGCCGGCGCCGCCACGCTGCTCGAGCGCCAGACGGTGCGCTGGACCGGCGAGTTCGTCGGCTTCGTCCCAAGCGCGGACGGCCTGATGGCCGCGGGCGGCACGCTCTCCAACCTCACTGCGCTGACGGCCGCGCGCGAACGCGCCCTCCCCGGCGTGCGTTACGAGGGACTCACAGGCCACCGCCTCGCGCTGTACTGCTCCGCGGAGGCGCATTACTCGGTGCGTCGTGCCGCGGAGGTGCTCGGCATCGGCGGGCGCAGCGTGCGCGCGATCGCGATCGACTCCAACCGCCGCATGGACCCGGGCGCCTGCGCGGCCGCGATCGACGCCGACCGCCGCGCGGGCATCGTCCCGGTCGCCGTCGTCGCGACCGCCGGCACGACGCTGACCGGTGCGGTCGACGATCTCGAAGCGCTGGCCGAGGTCTGTGCGAGCCGCGAGGTGTGGCTGCATGCAGACGGCGCCTACGGCCTCCCGGCGGCCGCCACGCAGCTCGCCGGGCACCTCTTCAAGGGCCTCGTGCGCGTGGACTCGGCGACCGTCGATGCACACAAGTGGCTGTACGTGCCGAAGGCCTGCAGCGTGCTGCTCGTGCGTGACCCGGCGGCGCTCGAAGCCGCGTTCAGCCACGACGAGAGCTACGTCCCGCACACCGACCGCGAGGACGTCCACCCCGTCGATCGCACGCTGGAGTACTCGCGCCCGCTGAGCGCGCTGAAGCTGTGGCTGGCCTTCCGCGTGCACGGCGCGCAGGCAATCGCAACGGCGATCGAGCGCAACCTGCGCCAGGCCCGCCTGCTCGCCGATCTGGTCCGCGATGATCCGCGGCTGGAGCTGCTCGTCGAGCCGCAACTGTCGGCTGTCTGCTTTCGCCACCTCCCACCGGAGCACATGACGGCCGCGGCCCACAACGCCGCGCTGGCGGCCGCGATCGCAGCCGACGGGCGCATCATGCTCGCGGCGGCGACGGTCGACGGCGTGCCGTGCCTGCGCGCCTGCATCGTCAACCACCGCACCACGGAGGACGATGTGCGCTCGATCGTCGAGGCTGTTCTCGAGCTCGGCGCACGCGTCTCGCGGACGCGTTAGCCCGCCAGCCCCTCCCACCACAGGCCGAACAGCTCCCATGCGTGGCGGCGGGCGAGCGGCGCGAGGACCTCGCTCTGCGCGCGCAGATCCTCGGGACTGACCCCAAGCTTCTGGAGCTCGGCCTCCGAGCGCGACCACGAGGCGATCACCTCGAGGGTGACCTCGGGGTGGAACTGCAGTCCGATGTGGCGACCATGGCGAAACGCGGCCGGCCCGGCCTCGCTGTGGGCGAGCGGCTCGCCGCCCGGCGGCACGCTGAGCTGCTCGTAGTGCCAGTGGAACCAGGGGCCGGGCGGGACGGCGTCGACGCGCTCGGACAGCTCGAACCAGCCGATCTGCGGCTTGGACGCGGGCGCCACCTGGCCGCCCAGGGCGATCGATAGCGCCTGGCCGCCGAAGCACACGCCCAGCACCGGCACCTCGGCGGCAACCGCCTCGCGCAGCAGCTCGATCTCCGCAGCCACCCACGGCGGATCGCTGCTCCTCGCCGACGCGACCGACCCCAGCGACGCGACGAAGGCGAAGCCGTCCAGCGCGGGCAACGGCCCCTGGGTGACGTCGTGAACGACGTAGTCGCACCCGTGCTCGCTCAGCCACTCCTCGAGCAGCGCTGCGGGCGCCTCGTCGCCGTGGCTGAGGATCAACCCGCGCTTGGAAGCCATCTCGATACCCCCGCGCACCTCACCGCCACACCGTAGCGGCCCTCAGGGCCCAACATCGTCGGCCAGCGCGCCGGCCAGGCGCTCAGCGGCCTCGGCGCTGCGGCGGTCGCCGCGCACCCTTGCGCGCTCGAGCAGCGCCAGCGAGCCGCTCAGCAGCACCACGTCCGCCTCACGCAGGTGCTCGAGCGTCAGCGGCAGCTCGTGCGCGGCGATGCCGAGGCGCCGCGCATGCTCGAGCACGGCGGCTCTGACCACGCCCGGCAGAATCGAGCCGTCAAGCGGCGGCGTCGCGAGCACGCCGCCGCGTAGCAGGAAGACGTTGGCGCGGGTCGTTTCGAGCAGCTCGCCCGAGCGCGCGACAAGCAGCGGCCGCACGCCGCCACCGGCGAGCGCCTCGATCTGGTCAAACCAGGATCGATCGATTAACTTGTGCCGGCCGGCACCCGCCTTCACACGCACGGCGACAAGCGTCACCTCCGCCGGCGGCAGCACGACGGCGGGATCCAGTGGCGCGATCTCGACACCGAGGAGCGGCGGCGCCGCTCCCTGCGGAACCGCCTCGACGCGCAGGCGTGCGAGCGCGTGGCCCGCGGCCGCGTCTGCGAGCGCCACGCCGAGTCCCGGCGGCAGCGCGACACCGTAGAGCGCCCGGATGCTCGCACCCAGCCGCGCGAGGTGGCGGCTCGCCTGTAGCGGTCGTCCGTCGCGGACAAGCAGCGTCTCGAACACGCCGCGAGCCGGATCCGGCGCACTCGCGGCGTCGAAGCCGAGCTGCGATCCGGATACGGGCACGGGCCCAATAATCGCGCAACGGCGATCATGCGTCATGAGGCCACGTTGACGACGCTCCTGATCGACAACCACGATTCGAACACCTTCAACCTCTTCCACCTGTTGGCGGTCGTCGAGGGTCGCGAGCCGGTGGTCGTGCGCAACGACGAGATCGAGTGGCGGGCGCTCGACGCCGGGCGCTTCTCGCGCTGCGTGATCTCAGCCGGCCCCGGACGACCCGACCGCGCGCGCGACTTCGGCCTCTCACGCAGCGCCCTGGCGCAGGCGGACCTGCCTGTGCTCGGGGTCTGCCTCGGGCACCAGGGCCTCGTGCTCGCCCATGGCGGCGAGATCGGCGCCGCGCCGCGTCCGATGCACGGGCGTCGCAGCCGCATCTTCCACCACGGCTCCGAGCTGTTCCTCGGGATCCCCCAGGGCTTTCTCGCGGTGCGCTACCACTCGCTGTCGGTTCGCGAGCCGCTGCCCGCAGCGCTCGAGGTACTAGCCCGCACGGCGTCGGGCACGGTGATGGCGGTTCGCCACCGCGAACACCCGCATTGGGGCGTGCAGTTTCATCCGGAGTCGGTCCAGACCGAGTGGGGTGCGCGACTGCTCGAGAACTTCTGCCGCCTGGCGAGTCGCCGGCGAGCCGTCGGGCGCCGCGGACGCACCGCCCCGACCCCCGCCGCGCGGCCTTCGCGACCGCTGCCAGCGGGGCGCTCAGAGCAACGGCTCGAGCTCGTCGTCCGGTCCGTGCGCCGGCCACCGGATGCCGAGGCCGCTTTCGTCCAGCTTTACGGTGAGGAGCCAAACGCATTCTGGCTGGACTCGAGCTGCGAGGGCGCGCCGCTCGGAAGGTTTTCGTACATGGGCGCGGGCGGCGGCCCGCTTTCCGCGCTGGTCAGCCACGACGTCGCCGCCGGCCAGCTGACGGTGGATCGCGCCGGGCGCCGCGAGACCCACGGCGGCGGCCTCTTCGACTGGCTCGATCGCGCGCTGGCGGAGATCTCGCTGGAAGCTCGAGATCTTCCCTTCGACTTCACCGGCGGCTTCGTCGGCTACCTCGGTTACGAGCTGAAGGCCGAGTGCGGCAGTGCGCTCGTGCACCGCTCGCGCCTCCCCGATGCGATGCTGATGTTCGCCGACCGCCTGATCGCCTACGACCACGCCGCGCACGAGGCACACGTGATCTGCTTGACCACGGCCTTGGGTCGCGAGGACGCGACAAGCTGGGCGCAGCGGACCGCCGGCCGGCTGCGCCGCGTCCGCTCATCGCCGCCGCCCGTTCCACCGCAGCCCGGCGGGCGCACGGCCTTCGCACTGCGGCGCTCCGCGGAGGACTACCTCGCCGACATCGAGGCCTGCAAGCGCTATCTCGCGGCGGGCGAGAGCTATGAAATCTGCCTCACCAACGAGCTGAGCGCTCAGCCGTGCGCGGACGCGCTCGGCCTGCACCGAGTGCTGCGCCGCGTCAACCCGGCTCCCTTCGCGGCGTTCCTGCGTCTGGGCGGGGTCGAGGTCTCCAGCTCCTCACCCGAGCGGTTCCTCGCGCTGGACCGCTCGCGACGCCTTGAGGCCAGGCCGATCAAGGGTACCGTCGCGCGCGGCGCGACGCCGCGCGAGGATCGCGAGGCGGCGGCGCGGCTGCGGTCCGCCGGCAAGGACCGCGCGGAGAACCTGATGATCGTCGACGTCCTGCGCAACGACCTCGGCCGCGTCGCCGAAATCGGCTCGGTGCGCGTGCCCGGCCTGATGGCCGTCGAGAGCTACCAGACCGTGCATCAGCTCGTCTCGACCGTGCAGGCGCGGCTGCGCGACGGCCTCACGATCGTCGACGCGCTGCGGGCATCCTTCCCCGGCGGCTCGATGACCGGCGCTCCCAAGCCGCGCACGATGGAGCTGCTCGACCGCATCGAGACACGACCACGCGGCATCTACGCGGGCGCGATCGGCTACCTCGCGGCCAACGGCAGCGCCGACCTCAGCATCGCGATCCGCACGATCGTCAACTCCCACCAGGCGATGACGATCGGCGCCGGCGGCGCGATCACCGTGCAGTCGGACGCCCGCGCCGAGTTGCGCGAACTGCTGCTGAAAGCGCGCGCGCCGCTCGAGGCCGTCGGGCTCGCGCTGCACGGCCACCGCGACAGCGCGCGCCTGGGCGCCGCTCAAAACTCGAAGTTGGCGGAGAGGTAGGCGAGCGAAGCGCTCCACGAGCTGCCCGAGACCGCGCCCGAGAAGGTCATCGGAGCGATGAAGTGCAGGCCGACGAAGGCCGCGGGTGGCGTGCTCGAGTTCTCCGCGGCGAGTGTGACGGTCGTGGAGTGCGCCGCCGTCGGGGCGGCCGACGTCCACGCGGCCACGCCGGGGAACAGGTCGGACTCGCTGAGCGCCGGGCAGCTCCCGGAGCCTGCCGGGAACAGGCAGGTCGTCGTGCCGTTGTTGGCGGCCTGAACCGAGACCTCGACGCCGCCGTCGTCGGTTGGGGCGCCCGCGAGGCCGCTGAGCGGCCAGTAGGCGGTCGGCGAAAGCGACAGGAGCTCGGTGTTGAGCGCCGACTGCGAGGCTTCGCCGTGGATCGTCGTGTCGGTGGCGGAGGAGACCGCAGATCCGATCACGGCCACATCCGCGAGCGCGCCGGTCCATTCCTCGTTGGTCGGCATGTCGGCCCAGGTGCCGGTGTTGTTCATGAACCCCACCGTCCAGTAGCCGGCGTAGTTGAGGTCGCTGATACCGGAGGTGGCGCTCCCGACCTGCGCGCCGTCGACGTAGAGCGTCAGCGTGGTGGGCGTGAAGACGGCGACCACCAGGTGCCAGGCATTGTTGTCGTAGGTCAAGCTCGACGCCGCCTCGACGCCGCTGCCGCCGTTGATGCCCGCCACGATCTTGCCGCTGTTGTCCATCCAGATCTGGCGGTCGTGCGAGACTCCCGCCCCGCTCTGCGCGGCGTCGTAGCCGATTATCCCGCCCCCCGTCGCATGGCTCGGCGCCTTGAACCATGCCACGAGCGAGAAGGTGTCGGGATCGGAGCCTGACGCGATCGCGTCGGCGGTCTCGAGGTAGCCGGTCGAGCCGGTCAGCGCGGCCGCGTAGCTCGACGAGCTGAACGGCCCGGGGATTCCCAGCGTGACCGTGCTCCCGACCGCCGTGGCATCGTTATTTGCGCTGGAGGCGTCTGGCTCGACCTGAAAGAACGGAAAGGCCTCGCTCTCGGTGGTGCCGCTGTCTGTGAGCGGCCAGTAGTAGAGCGGCGAGTCGGCGAGCACCTGCGCCTCGAACGCGCCGAGGCCGGCCTCGCCGTACAGCGTCGAGACCTGGCTTGCCGTCAGTGCCGACGCGAAGTACGCGACATGTGCAAGCTCGCCGGTCCAGTACTTGTTCGTCGGCGGGTCCGACCAGTTGCCCTCGTCGCCCTGGCCGATCAGCCAGTATCCGCCCTGCGTGCCGCCGGCGGTGCCGCTGGCATTGGTCACGACGAGGGTGCCGTCGATATAGAGCTTGAGCCCCGCCGAGCTGACGGTCGCCACGGCGAAGTGCCAGTGGCCGTCGTTGTACGCGGCCGGCGAGGTGGCGGCTTGGTTGGCCGTCGGGTAGGTGCCAGCCACGATCTTTCCGCTGTTGTCCATCCACAGGAGGGGATCGTGACTGGACCCGCCGCCAGCCTGCGTCGTATCCAGCGTGAGGATGCCCCCACCGCTGCTCGAGCCGCTCGGCATCCGAAACCACGCAGCGATCGTGAAGCTCGCCGGCAGCGCCGCATTGTGGGTCGCCGTCTCAACCCAGCTCGTCCCGTCGTTCGCGCCATCGAAGTACATCGCGCCGTCGCTCGGGAACGGGCCGTCGTCGGAGGGCGTGACGCCACCCATCGGCGTCCCGAGGTTGTTGTTGCCGGAGACGTCGGGAAGCGAGGCGAGAACGGGCAGGTTGGTTGTCGTGGACGCCGACTGCAGCGGCCAGAACTCGCCGGGAGAGTCGGCCAGCACGCGGGTCTCGAAGCTCGACTCGGTTCCCGTCCCGCTGCCGTAGAGCGTGGTCACCTGCGTGGACGACAGCGTCGAGGGAAACACGGCGACCTCGGCGAGCGAGCCGGCGAGGTAGTAGCTCGACGGGGTCGGCGCGTAGCTCGACCCGTAGGCCCAGCCGACCGTCCAGTAGCCGACGTAGGCCTGGCCCGAGGTCGCGCTGGTGTTGGTCGCCACCGAGCTGCCGTTGACATAGATCTTCAGCCCCGCCGTCGAGCTGAACGATGCCACGACGTAGTACCAGCTTCCGGTGTTGTAGACGGCCGCGGTGGTGGCGACCTGGTTGGCTCCCGAGTACTCGCTGGCGGCGATGTGACCGGAGTTGTCCATCCACAGGTTGGGGGCCCACGCGGTCGGCGTTCCCGCCTGGCTGTTGCCAAACCCGACGATCTCGCCGCCGCTCGAGTAGCCGCTCGCGACCTTGAACCAGGCGGAAAGCGTGAAGTTGCCCGACGACGGGCTGGCGACCTTCTCCTGCGTCTCCAGCCTGCCGGTCGAGCCGTTGAAGGTGGCCGCCGCGGCGCTCAGCGGGCCGCTCGCGCCGAACGTCACGCCGCCGAGCGGAAACCCATCGTCACCGTCGCCGGAGCCATCGCTCTCGACCGCAAGCCCGGCGGCTGCGCTGGTGAGCGTCGCGGAGCTGGGGGCTGATGTGCCGGCCGTTGCAAACGTGCTCGCGAGCGAGCTGGAGGAACTGCTCGAGAGCTCTGTGCTCGGCCACACGTTCCCGGCGCAGCTGGTGGCGTCACTGCTGAACGGGGTGTTGGTCCCGCCCGTCGAGGTGCAGATGCTGCCCCCCGTCGGCGTCGTCGTCAGCACGACCGACGCGGCGGTGTCGTGTCCGCTGCCCGTGATCGTCGCAGTGAACGCGGCGAGCGTCGGCGTCGCGGCCGCCACCAGGAACAGCGGGAGGGCGAACAGGATCGCCCTCCGGACCAGGCGGCCGCTGGGCCGGCGCAGCTTAACGGTGAGGGCGTTCACGGCGATCGCCGCCCCTGCGTCCCCTCACGCCGGGAGCCCAGCATCGCCAAACCGGGTCGGTCGACTACTGGTTGAGCGTCCAGGTGAAGCCCTGCGTGGCCTCGAGCCCCATGTCTGAGCCGGCCGCCGATGGGTCGAGCTCGGTGACGATCACGACGGTATCGGAAGCGCCGGCGTTCATGCCGGCGCCGATCGCGATCGACCCGCCCGAGCCGAGCCCGGTGAGCGTGTCGCTGCTCGACGGGGCCGGACACGCGCTCGACTGCGCCGGGAAGTAGCAGACCGACGCCCCGTTGCCGATCGTCACATCGACCTTGCCGCAGAAGGCGGCCGAGGAGTCGCCCCCGTAGAAGGTGCCGCCGGCGCTTGCCGAGCAGCTCCCGGGCGTGAGTGTGAACGATGAGGCGTTCGAGCTGCCAACGTTGGTGAAGGTGAGTGTCTGGGTGTTGGGCGTGCCGCCGGGCAGCTGACCCGTCGGCGCGCCGAAGGCGTCGATGGTCGCGCAGGCGTAGCTGTTGCCTCCGACGATCGCGCCGCTCGAGACTCCGGCCGAGTAGCAGTTGGTCGAGCTGCCGTTCTCCTTCAGCACGATCGAGCCGCCGGCGAAGGTGCCGTTCTGTGTGACCGTCGCGCTGAACGCGCCCAGCGCGGAGATAGTCACCGCGCCCGCCACGGCGGCAGCCACCGGTGCGACCAGCGTTAGCTGACGTTGCCAGCCCGAGCGTGCCAAGCGGCGCATCCGTTGACGTCGTGTTTGCATTGCGTGCGTCCTTGCCATCCGTGTCCTGCGCGCACTCCGGGCGCGCGGCTTTGTCCAGGCTTCGCCGCATCGCCGTCGCCTGTCACCCGCCGTTATCGGCCGCTTCGCGGCCGATACTTAGCCAGTTCGCCGCCGCGCCGGCAAGGCGGCGCCAACGGGCCCGATCCGGCGCGGTCGTGGTGGCCCCGTCGCGCAACGCCAGCAGGCCGACCGGGAGCGGGGAGAGCACGAGAGCCACTAGCGCCACCCAGGCCCAGATCGGCAGGATTGGATGCGCCTGCAACATCGAGGTTGCGTGTCGGGCGAGATGGGCCGCGATGATCCCGGCGTGACCAGGCGCGATCACGGTGTGCGTCCCGCGCATGCTGACGCGCAGCGGCAGTACCCCGCCGTTGACGAGTCGCGCGAGGAAGTTGGCGCCGGAGTGTGAGGAGGCCGCCGGCGTGACGCCGCCGTGGTGGCCCACCGAGGCGGTGGCGGCGCGGGCGGGGGCGACGGCGGCGACCCGTCCCGCGCTCGCGACCGCAACCCGCACAAACGGCCGAATGACGTACAGCGGCAGCGCGACCGCGCCGCCAACCGTGACCGAGCGCATAGCCGGACGCAGGAAGCGCGGAAGTGCGAAGCTGATGATCGCTCCCGCCGCGAGCACGGCCAGCGCCCACGGAAGGCCCATCACCAACCAGCCAAGGTCGGGGACGATTGCCACCGGCACGCCGACGATCGAGCTGCGACCTAGCTCCCAGCCGTCGTCGGAGATGTTCAGGTCGCCACGCGTGCGAAACTGCCCGCCAGGCAACAGCTGCGCGACCCGGTGCATGTAGACCTGGCCGGTGGCCGGTACGTGGAAGGCGACGATCATCCCGCGGCGCAGCGGAGCGCCGTCGATTGGCCGGGTCAGCACGAGGCTTCCGGCCGGCGCCGTCGTTCCCATCGAGGNNGGACCAGCAGCGCGCCCACGGTCGCCGGCAGCCAGCGCGCGAGCCGCCGTGAACGCCGCGAACGGCGCGAACGGCGCTGCGATGAGCCTGGCGAGCGTTTCGGTTCGCCCGGCACGCTCGCGCCCGCGAGCGCGGCCGCCCGGGGTTCACGGAGAGGCGCGGCTGCGGGCGCCGGCCGCGCTGCGCGCTCCGGCGCGCGTTGGGGCACGGCGCTTTGAGCCTCGCTGACCCCTCCGCGGCCGCGCCTGACGATCCACGCCCCCAGGCCGGCGACGACGAGCGCACCGGCGATCACCGCAGGCCGACTGGGCAGGCGCCGAGGCCCGCGGTGTACGGGACCGGCGGCCCCGCCCGCGTGCCTCGGCTTGCCTCGCGGCATGGCTATCGACCTCGTGTCGCTCGATTATTGGTTGAGCGTGAAGGTGAAGCCCTGGGTCGCCTGGAGCCCCATGTCGGCGTTCGTCGCGGAGGTGTCGAGCTTTGTGCTGACGACGACCGTGTCGGACGCGCCGGCGGCCAAACCGGCGCCGATCGTGACCGCACTGCTGAGGGAGGCGAGCGTGTAGGTGCTCGACAGCGCCGGGCACGCGCTGCCCTGCGACGGGTAGTAGCAGACCGCGGCGCCGTTGCCGATCGTGACATCCACCTTGCCGCAGAACCCGGCTGTGTCACTGCCGTAGAACGTGCCGCTGCCCGCTGCCGTGCAGGTTGCCGGCGTCACGGTGAAGGTCCCGGCGTTCGAGCTGCCGACGTTGGTGAAGGTCAGCGTCTGGGTGTTCGCCGTTCCGCCGGGGAGCTGACCGGTTGGTGCGCCGAAGGTGTCGATCGTGATGCAGCTGTAGCTGTTGGTACCGACGATCGCGCCGCTGGCCACGCCCGCCGAGTAGCAGGTGTTCGAGCTGCCGACCTCCTTGAGCACGATCGATCCGGCGGTGAGCGTGCCGTTCTGGGTGATCGTGGCGCTGAAGGCGCCCAGCGCGCCTATCGTCGTCAGAGCCAGGGCCGAGGCGACTGCCGCCCCCACCACTGTGGTCATCACGGCGCGCTGCCTTGAGCGCGGCCGTCGCTGGTTGTGACTTCGAATCTTGATGAGTCGCATTAGCTCGTTTGGTCCTCGCGAATCGTCGCGGCGGCGCCTCGCATTCAAGTCGGCGCACCTGGTCTATTTGGCTGCGCTATCGGTCCACCGCCGAGCCGGCTTGACAGCCGGAGGATTCCTTTCATTTCTCCGCAAACGGCGACAAAGCGCACCGTCGGTTTGTGCGGCGGAGGACTGCTGGGCTCGCGCCGGATGACGACCAAGCGGCGGTGTGAACTCGCGCAGGTCAACATCGCGCTGCCGCGAGCGCCGCTCGATGGACCGCTGCTCGCCGACTTCGTGGCGGCGCTCGCGCCGGTCAACGCGGCCGCCGACTCGAGCCCCGGGGTTCGTCTGGCGCCGGGCGACCGACGAGGGCGACGCCACCGCCGTACGAGCCTTCGGCGACGAGCGCCTGATCGTGAAGCTGTCGGTGTGGAAGTCATTCGAGGCCCTGCGCGCCTTCGTCTACGGCCAACGCGCCCCCCGGGACGTGCTGCGCCACCGTCGCGAGTGGTTCGAGCGGCTCGGCGAATCCACCGTGCTGCTCCGGTGGGTGCCGGCCGGCCACCGCCCGAGCATCGCCGAGGTCGAGCAGCGGCTGGCCGTCCTGCGCGCCGACGGGCCGACCCCCGCGGCGTTCAGCTTCCGCGAGAGCTTCGCAGCGCCGCTTTCCCCCGGCCACGGCCGCGGGTCGGCGAACGTCGATCCGCTCGTGTTCTGCCCCGCGGCAACTGAGGAAGCCGGCGCAAATCGACGATCCCGCGCGAGGACCGCGCCGCTGACGCGCCCAGCCTACGGTTGCCTGTCTGCGCGCACCCAAGCGCCCCAGCGCAGGCCGGCGCGGGGGACCTCGTCGGCTGGTCAACGCCGCCCGAGGAGCCGCCTCCGCGGTCAGCGCCCGACCATCATCGTCGCCGCTGCGTCGCGGGTGCGGACCAAGCGGATCGCAGCCACGCCACCCAGCGCAGCGATCGCGACGAGCGCCAGATAAGCGCCGTGGAAGGCGGCCACGCGCGGTCCGGCGACGCTGGCCACGATCGCCGAGAGGATCGCGACGATGATCGCCACCGACGCCTGGCGGGCGGTGTTGTAGATCGCTGAGGCGTGGCCGATGTCGGCGGCCGGGATCGCCGTGAACATCGCTGTCTGCACCGCGAGAAAAGGTGCCGAGTTGGCGGCGCCGACGCAGAACATCAGGCCGCGTACGAGCCACGGGTTCGTGCCGGCGTCGACGAACTGAAAGCACAGCAGCAGTGCCGCAAGCAAGAACGCGCCGGCCGCCGCCATCCTGCGCGGGCCAAGCAGCGGATACAGGCGCCCGACCGACTGCGATGCGACGGCTACCCCGACGGCCTCCATGAACGTGGTGCTGCCGGATCCGATCGGCGTGTAGCCGGCAACCTCCTGGAGGAAGATCGGCGTGAGATACAGCGTGCCAAGGAACGCACCGCCGGTGAGCACGAACACCACGTTGGTCGCGCGAAACAGGCGATCGTGAAGCAGCCGCAGGTTCAGCAACGGATTGGCACTGCGGTACTCCGAACGCGCGAACGTGACCAGCGTCGCCACCCCCAGCAAGCCGGAGACGATGATCGGGGCCGAGCCCCAGCCGCGGACCGACCCCTCGTTCAGCGCATAGAGCACGAGCGCCAGGCCGCCGCCACCGAGCAGGAAGCCGACCAGGTCGAAGCCACCGCGGGTGGCTTCGCGATGCTCCACGAGCGTGACGGCGCAGAACGCGAACACCAGGACACCGATGGGAACGTTGACGAGGAAGACCCAGCGCCAGGAGGCGTCCTGCGTGAAGACGCCGCCGATGATCGGCGCACTCGCCGGCGCGATGATGATCGGCAGAAGCACCGTGCGCGTCAGTCGTGCCCGCCGCTCCGGCGGATAGGCACGAAACAGCATCGCGGTGCCCGCCGGCACGAGCAGCCCGCCGCCGACGCCCTGACAAACGCGTGCCGCAATCAACTCGCCGAGGCTCTGCGCTGCCCCGCAGGCGGCCGACGACACGGTGAAGATCGCCAGCGCCGCCAGAAACGTGCGCTTGGTGCCGACGCGATCGCCGATCCAACCTGACGCAGGGATGAACGCCGCGAGGCTCAGTACGTAACCCAGAACCGTCCAGTCGACGCTGGCGATCGAGGCGTCGAAGGTGCGGCTCAGCGTCGGCAGCGCAACGTTCACGATGTGCTGATCCATCGCCGCCATGAAGACGCCGCTCACGTAGGCGACGACGACCGCGACGGTCGCGGTCGGTCGTCGGAGTGCTCTCAAACGCTCATGCTCCTGCATACATAGTCGCCGACACGGCATCCGCCGCGCTGCCAGAGGCGACCCGCCCGTCTGCTACGGTTGTTCGGCGGTCGGCGTGGTCGGCCGCGAGGCAGCTCGCTTGGGTCCCTTGTTCAACGAGGTTTCGGGTCAGCCATAGCCTCCCGAATCTCTCGCGGCCAAGCGCCGCCGAACAGGAGTCATCCATGTCCAAGTCGTCCTTCGCCGAGCTCGGCGTGTCGCGCACTGTCGTCGACGCGCTCGCGCGCGGCGGCATCACCGAGCCGTTTCCCGTCCAACGCCTCGTGATCGGCGAGGTTCTCGCCGGTCACGACGTGCTCGTGCGTTCACCGACCGGCTCGGGGAAGACGCTCGCCTTCGCGCTGCCGCTGGTCGAGCGCATCGCAGCGGAGGCCGCGCGGCCGGCGGCGCTGATCCTCGCCCCCACCCGCGAGCTCGTCGCGCAGATCGCCGAGGAGCTCTATCCGATCGCCCATGCGCGCGCGCTGAAAACCGCGCCGGTGTACGGCGGCGTTGGCCTCTCGAAGCAGTCGCAGATCGCAGCCCGCGCCCACATCCTCGTCGCGACGCCCGGCCGCCTTGAGGATCTGATCGCCCGTGGCGCGTTCGATCTCGACGCCATCCAGGTGCTTGTGCTGGACGAGGCCGACCGCATGCTCGACAT
>PMKB01000255.1 GCA_003157595.1 Solirubrobacterales bacterium | reverse complement strand
GCTCGAGCCGAAGTGGGCGATCGCAATGGGCGCCTGCTCCTCCTCGATGGGCGTCTTCAACAACTACGCGATCGTGCCCGCGGACAAGTTCATGCCGATCGACGTCCACGTCCCGGGCTGCCCGCCACGGCCGGAGGCGTTGATGCACGGCATCCTCAAGCTGCGCAAGATGATCCAGGACGACCCCGACATGGGTTGGCGCGAGCGCTACGACGCAGAGGGGACCGAGGAGGTCCTCCCCGGCGCGGAGCCCGCCGGTGCCTGACCAGGTCGGGCTTGAGCTGATCGCCGGCCAGCTCGCGTCCCAGATCCCCGGCGCCGTCCGCGAGACGACCTTCTTCCGCGGCCGCGCAACCATCGAGATCGAGCCCACCGCGGTGCGGGGAGTGCTGAGCGCGCTGCGCGACGAGCACGGCTACCGCGCGCTGATGAGCGTCCACGGCGTGGACTACTACCCGCAGGAGCCGCGGCTCGGCGTGCACTACGAGCTGCTC
Source organism: Solirubrobacterales bacterium (assembly GCA_003157595.1). Taxonomy (GTDB): domain Bacteria; phylum Actinomycetota; class Thermoleophilia; order Solirubrobacterales; family Solirubrobacteraceae; genus Palsa-513. The sequence continues at coordinate 2,409 of PMKB01000255.1, read as the reverse complement.
GACATGTCGCGCGTCGACCGCCTCACCGTCAAGCTGCGCGTGGCGCTGGCGGAGCCGACTGTGGAGTCGGTCACGCCCGACTGGCCGACCGCCGACCATCAGGAGCGCGAGGTCTACGACATGTTCGGGGTGCGCTTCGACGGGCACCCCGACCTGCGGCGGATCCTGATGCCCGAGGACTATGAGGGCCACCCGCAGCGGCGCGACTTCCCGATCGGCGGCGAGCCGGTTCTGTTCACCCACAACGACGCGACCAGCCCGGGATGGACGCGATGAGCACGCGCTCGCGCTACCGCGCGCAGGAGGAGTCGATCACGCTCTCGCCGCTGGAGGAGCAGATCGCCGCGCAGCGCGGCGGCGAGACGACGGAGCTTCTGACGCTCAACATCGGGCCCCACCATCCGGCGACCCATGGTGTGCTGCGGCTGCTGGTGACGCTCGAGGGCGAGATCGTGCGCGAGCTGAAGCCGATCGTCGGCTACGTGCACACGGGGATCGAGAAGACCGCCGAGCAGAAGGCCTACTGGAAGGTGATCCCCGTGGTCGAGCGGATGGACTACCTCTCCTACTACTTCAACGCGATGGCCTTCTGCGGCGCCGTGGAAACGCTGCTGGAGTGCGAGGTCCCCAAGCGCGCGCAGTATCTGCGCGTGATCCACCTCGAGCTCAACCGGATCATGTCCCACCTGGTCTGGCTTGGCACCAGCGCGCTCGACCTCGGCGCGATCTCGATGTTCTGGTACTGCTTCCGCGAGCGCGAAACGATCCTCGATCTGTTCGAGTTCTCCTCCGGCCAGCGGATGCACACCCGCTACTTCCAGGTCGGCGGCGTGATGGAGGACATCCCGCACGGCTTCGAAGCCAAGCTGCGCGAGTTCATCTCGATCATGCCCGGGCGCACCGATCAGTACGCGGACCTGCTGCGACGCAACGAGATCCTGCTGCAGCGGCTGCGCGGCGTCTGCCCGCTCGACGAGGCGACGCTACTCGCACTCGGCGTCACCGGGCCGCTGCTGCGCGCGGCCGGCAACCCCTGGGATCTGCGCAAGGCCGCTCCGTACACGAGCTACGAGGACTTCGAGTTCAAGATCCCGGTCGGCACAGTCGGCGACAACTACGACCGCTTCGCGGTGCGCCTCGCCGAGATCTACGAGTCGGTCAAGATCATCGAACAGGCACTCGACGGCCTGCCCGAGGGGCCCCACATCACCGAGGACCGCAAGATCGCGCTGCCGCCGCGGCATGAGCTGGCGACCTCGATGGAGGCGCTGATCCACCACTTCAAGCTCGTAACCGAGGGCTTCCGCGTGCCGCCGGGCGAGATCTATTACCCAATCGAGAGCCCGCGCGGCGAGCTCGGCTGCTTCATCCGCTCCGACGGATCCTCCAAGCCGGCCCGCGTGCACATGCGCGACCCGAGCTTCGTCAACCTCCAGGCGACGGCGCCGATGGTCCGCGGCGCCTACATCGCCGACCTGATCGCGACGCTCGCGATGCTCGACCCGATCCTTGGCGGGATCGACCGATGACGCGCGTCACGCGCTACGAGCACGGCTCGCGCGTGCCCGGCTGGGACCAGGCCGCCGACCTCGACAAGGACCCGGCGGGCGTTCCCGACCCCGCGCTGGTGTCGGTGCCCGCGCAGCTGCGTGCGGAGATCGAGGCGGCGATGGCGCGTTACCCGGACCGCCACTCCGCCGCGCTGCCGGCGCTGGCCGCCGCCCAGCGGCTGCACGGCTGGTGCTCGCCAGAGGCAATCGAGCAGGTGGCCTGCGTGATGCGCCTCACCCCCGCCTACCTCAGCTCCGTGGCGACCTTCTACGACATGTTCGAGCTGGAGCCGGTCGGCCGCCACTCGGTCTATGTCTGCACCAACATCTCCTGCTCGCTGCGCGGCGCCGACGCCCTCTACGACGCGATCGAGGAGGCCGCCGACGGGGACCCGCAGATCAACCTGCGCCACTTCGAGTGCCTCGGCGCCTGCGACATCGCGCCGATGGTCTCCGTCGACCACCTCTACTACGGGCCGCTCGAGCCGGCCGACGCGCAGCGCCTGATCGACGACCTGCAGGCCGGACGCGAGCCGATCCCCGACCTTGCGCTCGCCCGTCTGCGCAGCGCCGACCCCAACGCCAACTCCTGATGAGCCCGACCACGATCCTGCTGGCAGACATCGACGAGCCGGGACTTGCCACGCTCGAGGTCTACGAGCGCCGCGGCGGCTACCAGGCGATGCGCAAGGCCCTCGCGATGGAGCCGGCGGCGGTCATCGCCGAGCTCGATGCCTCCGGCCTGCGCGGCCGCGGCGGCGCCGGCTTCCCCGCCGGGCGCAAGGCGGCGTTCCTGCCGCAGGGCGACATGGACAAATACCTCGTCTGCAACGCCGACGAGTCCGAGCCGGGCACGTTC
>PMKB01000211.1 GCA_003157595.1 Solirubrobacterales bacterium | reverse complement strand
ATGACGCCGATCTTGGCGCCCGGGAAGAACGAGATCGAGATGTCCTCCAGGACCGTCCGATCAGGCGGGTAGTGGCGGGCAAGCTTGTACGTGCTGTAGATGAACTCGGCTGGCATCGCGGCGTAAGCGTACGACTGCCTGAGCTGCCCTTCTCTTCCGCTGAACCCGGGTCAGACTGACAGGCGGGACCGGGAGTCGAGCTCGGCCGCGCGCGTCTGCAGGTCGCTCAAGGCCGCTGCGGCATGGACCGGGAACGGTTCGCCATCGTCCGCCTTCATCCAGCGCTCGACGGCGACGGTGAAGGCGAGCATCGCCACTTCCGCCCCCAGGCGGGCGGTCAGATCGTCCTCGCCCCGTGCGCGCAGGGCGGCGCTGATCGACCTTGCGATCCGGGCGTGCTTGAGCAGTCCCCGCTCCTGCACTTCGGTGTTCGCCGCGACCACCCGCACGCGCTGGGCGGCCTTGGCCCGCTGCGCCGGGGTCATCGCGGCCCCGGCGGCCGCGAACGCGGCCCGCAGGCACTCGGTGAGCGTCGCATCCGGGGAGGCGGCCCGGATGGCGTTGGCAAACAGCCCGGCCAGCACGTCTTCACCGCCGAACAGGACCTCCCGCTTATCGGCGAAGTGTCGGAAGTACGTGGCGCGGTTCAGACCGGCGCGGTCCGCGATCTGCGCGACGGTCGTCTCCTCGTACCCGTTCTCCACGAACAGGTCCAGCGCGGCGGTCTCCAGGCGCTCACGCGCGTCCGGTGCCCATCTGCTCACCGTCACAGTCTACGCGAGGCGACCGGATCGCATCACCTGGCCAGGTGATGCGACGTAGTCACATGGTTGTGCTAGGGTTGATGCGACCGGATCGCATCGCCCCTCCGGCCGCGGTGTCCACGCCGCGCATCTTCATCACCTGAAGCACGACCGAGGAGACCTCTCATGCGCATCTTCGTCACCGGCGCTTCCGGCTGGATCGGCTCGTCTCTCGTCCCCGAGCTCATCGGCGCCGGCCACCGCGTCCTCGGGCTCGCCCGCTCGGACGCCTCCGCCAGAGCCGTCGCCAACATGGGCGCCGAGGTGTCGCGCGGCGACCTGAACGACATCGACGTGCTGCGCACCGGTGCCCTCGACAGCGACGGCGTCATCCACCTGGCCTTCGTCGTGCCCAGCGTGAGCGAGGCTGCGACACGGACCGACGCCCAGGCCATCGAGACGTTTGCCGCCAGCCTCGCCGGCTCCGGCAAACCCCTGGTGATCTCTGGTGGGACGCTCGTCACGCCCGGACGAGTCGCGACCGAACGCGACGAGCTCGTCGCCGCCGGGCCCATCGCGGCCCGCATCACCAACATGCGGGCGGCACTCGCAGCCGCAGACCGGGGCGTTCGCTCCTGCCTGGTCATGCTGCCCCGCTCGGTGCATGGCGAGGGGGAACGTCATGGATTCATCCCCCAGCTCATCGCCATGGCCCGGACCAAGGGCGTCTCCGGCTACATCGGCGACGGGGCCAACCGCTGGCCTGCCGTGCACCGGCTCGATTCCGCGCGCCTCTTCCGCTTGGCACTGGAGGGGGCGCCGGCGGGATCGACGCTGCACGCGGTCGCGGAGGAGGGAGTTCCGATCCGCGACATCGCCGAGGTGATCGGACGGCACCTCGACATCCCGGTGGTGTCCATCTCACCCGAGGACGCGGGCGAGCATTTCACGTGGCTGGCCGGGTTCCTCGGGTTCGACGGCCCGGCGTCGAGCGCGCTGACCCGCGAGCTGCTGGCGTGGGAGCCGACTCATCTCGGGCTGATCGACGATCTCGACCAGGGCCACTACTTTCACGCCCCAGTTGCATGACCATCCGCGGCAGGTGGCGTAAGCAATGCGAAACAGCGGCGTCTCGCACGTCCGCGGCCGGCCGCACAGGCTGCCGCAGACCGCGGATTGCGACTACACGCGCGCCGCCACCACGCGGCGCAGACCTGCATTCCCATCACCGCCCAACTATCGGCAGCTAACCGAGAGACGCGGTTTGCACGGGGTGGCCGGCGCGCGCGAGTCGAGGCCGGTGCGCGTGGCAAACCCGCTGCTGTGGCAGCGCGTCGATCTCGACGACTTGGACCTCGCCCCCGATCAGGAACGCACCGCGGGTGTGGTGCCTGAGTAGGTTGGTCCATCCGGCGCCCCTTGGAGTCGGAGAGCAGCCAGGATGCTGCCGGTCGGACTCCGTCGGCGTGCCTGTCGACAGCGCTTCGCCGTCCCAGTCCGAAAGCCAGCACAGAAGCGGCGACCGTCGGTCGGGGCACTGGCCCCCGAGACATCGATGTCGTGGGTGAGGCGATGCTCGGTGTCTCCGGCGTCGCTGAGCACGGGAGCGCGGGTCGACGCTACTCAGTCCTCGGGAAGCGCAGCAAAATCATGCTTGGCTCTCCTATACCACCCCATTCCCGAAACGGGATGCTTCCACCTACCTTTCATCTCCTTCAAAGCACGTTCGTGCGTTGCGTCACCCTGTGCGACGACATCTCTTAGATGTCTGTCCTGCGCCTTTATGACCTCATCTGCGGTCTGTCCAGGGTGCGGGAAATCACAAGGTCCCCCCAATTGTTTACACGTCATTGTCTTCATCGGGCTCGCCCCTTCTCGTAGATCATCGTCGGCAGCTCACGCGTCGAGCGGTAGCCGCCGGAGTAGTGCGTCGATGCGCTCGCAGCCGGCCTTCGCTCCTTTCTCGACGCCGTACTGCATCGCCATGTCGCGCTGCTCGGTCGTCTCGAAGCGCATCGTCTGCGTCAGCTTCGTCTGATCACCGAGATCCTCGAACTCGAGCGTCTGCAGGTGGTTCTGGAACGTCTGCACGAGGCGCTCGGGTGGCTTGACCTCGCGGAACTCGCCCGCGACTACGCCGTGGGCCGTTCGGAACCGGTAGCTACCGCCGGGACGGACGTCCATCTCCTCAACGACGGTGCCCTCGCCCCACCATTCCGGAATCAGCTTCGGATCGGTATAGACAGAGTAGACGTGTGCGCGTGGCGCGTCGAAGATCCGCTCGACGCAAATCTCGAGCTCGCTCGGGGTGGTGACGGTGGTGGTGTTCATCGGTCTCCTTTCGTGCGTTCGACAACCTGCGCGAACCGGTCGAGCCGCGCCAGCCACGTGCTGATGCCCTCGAAGGCATAGGGCACGAGTGTGCATCTGCGGGCACGGCCGACCTTCTCCGTGGCAACGAGCTGCGCTTCCTCGAGCAGCCGGATGTGCTTCTTCATCCCGGTCAGCGACATGCCGACGGGTCCGGCGAGCTCGCTGATCGTCGCACTGCCGGCGCCGAGCCGTTCGAGCACAGCACGCCGGGTCGGGTCGGCCAGGGCCGCGAATGCTCGGTCGACCGGGGTTGGATACTGAACCATTAGGTTCACTATATCGGTTTTCGGCGCCGCCCGGTGACACTGTGGTCGCCAGGACACGAAAGCGCCACCGCGGACTCGAAGCCGGATTGATCCGGCCGGGAACAGCTGTTGGGCGACGGCAGACGGCGCCGCGCGGATCCGAAAGGCTCTTGAGATTCGCGCCTTGCGATAGTGGCGATGGCGTACGTCAACACGCTCGTCCAGACGCGAAAGCGGCAGCTCATTCGCGGCGGTGGTCAGAGCTGTTTCAGGGCCGCGATAGCGCGAAAACTACGTAGCGCCTCTGTGGAGTCGCGCGGTTGGTGCCCGCCAGCCGGTGCTCGATCCTGATCAGGTACGGAGTGCAGCGGCCGTGAGCCGACACGCACCAGCCAAACAGTTTCCTGAGGAGGAGTGTGGACGATGCGTCGTAAGGCGTTTGACATACTGGCCAGTGGTGTTGGCCTCGTCGTTGTGGTGGTCTTGGTCGTCGCCGGGGCGCTGATGCTCTGGGGTAACAACTACGTGAACTCCAACGTCCATAACCAGTTGGCTGAGCAGCAAATCTTCTTCCCATCGAAGGCGGCGTTTGCACACCCGGTGGCCGGTTCAGAGATCACGGCCGCGATGATTCCGGCCGTTTCGCAGTACGCGGGCCAGCAGTTGCTCACCGGTGCTCAGGCCGAGGCCTGGGCGGATCACTTCATCGCCATTCACCTCTCCGAGATGCCCTACGGCGGCGTGTACTCGAAGGTCAGTACCGCGGCACGCGCGGCCCCGAAGAACACGCAACTGGCTGCGCTTGAGCAGACGTCCTTCCAGGGGACGACACTTCGCGGGCTCCTGCTTGAGGCCTACGGGTTCTCCGAGATGGGGACCGTCCTCCTGTGGGGAGCGATCGCCTCTTTCATCCTCGCGTTCGTCATGTTGGTGCTCGTCGGTCTTGGCTTCCGGCACGCGCGGCGGACTCCGCCCGACGCTGAACTCCTCGCGCCAAAGCCCAGCTAATCCCCGATCAACGCGGTTCGCTGCGCGAGATGTGATCGCGGCGGACACGGCGTAGAGAAGTGCCTCGCGCATCGTGGCGGGGCACTTCTCTTGCCGTTCACTTTCGAAGGCTCTGGAACGAAGGGAGCGATTGAGATGAAGGCGCTTGTGTATCACGGACCTGGTCAGCGCGGCTGGGACGACGTGCCCGACGCGGGCATCATCGACGCGACCGACATTGTCGTGCGGGTCGATACGACGACAATCTGCGGCACCGATTTGCACATCCTCAAGGGCGACGTGCCGGAGACGACGCCGGGCACGATCCTCGGCCATGAGGCGGTCGGCACGGTGCAGGAGATCGGGGCAAGCGTGACGACAGTCGCGCCGGGCGACCGGGTTCTGCT
>PMKB01000019.1 GCA_003157595.1 Solirubrobacterales bacterium | reverse complement strand
TGCATCCAGCCCATGTTCCACTTCGCACCAAAGCCGAGGCCGCCGAGATAGGTCGGGCGCGAGACGCCGGGCCAGGCGGTCGACTCCTCGGCGATCGTGACGATGCCGGGCTCACGCCCGTAGAGAACCTCGTTCAGCTCCTTGAGGAAGGCGACGGCCTCGAGGTCCTCGCGCCCGCCGTACTCGTTGGGCACCCACTCGCCGGGCTTGCGCGAGTAATCGCGGTAGAGCATCGAGGCGACGGCGTCGACGCGGATGCCATCGACGTGGTACTCGCGCAGCCAGAACAGCGCATTGGCGATCAGGAAGTTGCGCACCTCGTTGCGTCCGAGGTTGAACACCAGCGTTCCCCAGTCCGGGTGCGCGCCGCGCCGCGGATCGGCGTGCTCATACAGAGCCGAGCCGTCGAAGCGTGCGAGCGCCCAATCGTCGCGCGGGAAGTGCGCCGGCACCCAGTCGAGCAGCACGCCGATGCCGTGGCCGTGCAGGCGATCGACGAAGGCGCGGAAATCGTCAGGAGACCCGAAGCGCGGGGAGGGAGCGTAGTAGGAGGTCACCTGGTAGCCCCACGAGCCGGTGAACGGATGGGCCATCACGGGCATCAGCTCGACGTGGCTGAAGCCGAGGTCGGCGACGTAAGCGCCGAGCTCGTCGGCCAGCTCGAGGTAGGTCAGCGGGCGGTTGCCCTCGAGCGAGTTCAGGCGCCAGGAGCCGAGGTGAACCTCATAGATGGTGGTCGGACCGGCGATCGGATCGCCTGCCTCGCGGCTGCGCAGCCAGTCGGCGTCGCGCCATACGTGCCGCGAGCGGTGAACGATCGAGTTGGTGCCCGGCGGGAGCTCGGCCTCGAACGCGACCGGGTCCGCCCTGCACCCGAGCTGCCCGGCATGCGTGCGGATCTCGTATTTGTAGTGCGCGCCCTCGCCGACGTCCGGCACGAACAGCTCCCACACTCCGGAGGCCCCGAGCGAGCGCATCGGGTTCAGTCGCCCGTCCCAGGAGTTGAAATCCCCGACGACGCTGACCGAGCGCGCCGCGGGAGCCCACACCGCGAAGGAGGTTCCGCCAACGCCGTCGATTTCGCGAGGGTGGCCGCCGAGGCGCTCGTAGAGATGTTCGTGGCGGCCCTCCGCCAGCAGATGGATGTCGACGTCGCCGAGCGTCGGCAGAAACGCATAGGGGTCGCGCAGCCGGAAGTGGCCGCCATCGGGATAGCGGGCCTCCAGCTCGTAACGCAGTGGCAGCGTGGCGCCCTTGGCCACGCCCGAGAACAGCCCGCTCGCGTGGACGCGTCGCAGCCGCAGCGGCTCGGACTCCGCGGTGTGCACGAGCACCGCGTCCGCGTCGGGACGGTAGGCGGTGATGCGCACGCCGGTGCGCGCGGGATGTGCGCCGAGCACGCGGTGCGGGTCGGAGTGGTCGCGCCCGACGATCCGCTCGATCTCGTCGCGCTTCAAGGGCATGACAGCCAGCTCGGCGCGCGGGGCATGATCAAGCCTCCGGGCGCTGCAACAGCCGCGTGATCGACGCGACCGGGATCGGGACCCAGTCGGGACGGTTGTTGAGGTCGTAGGTGAGCTCATACAGTGCCCGCTCAAGCTCGAGGATCGCAAGCAGCTTCTCGACGGACGCCTGCCCGATCGGCAGGATCGCCGGATCGGCTGACGCCATGTAGCCCTCGAGGAAGCGCGCGCGAGCCTCCTGCTCCCAACCGTCGGGCACGCGTGCGCCGCGCTGAAACTCTGCCGCCGCCGCAGCGTAGGAGAAGGAGCGCAACATGCCGGCCACGTCGCGGAGCGGCGAGCGCTTGCGCCGGCGCTCGAGCAGCGGGCGCGCGGGCTCGCCCTCGAAGTCGAGGATCACCCAGCCGTCGGATCCGAGCACCGTCTGACCAAGGTGGTAGTCGCCGTGCACGCGAATCAACCGGCCGCGAACGCCGATGTGCGACAGCGACTGCAGATGGTCGCGCACCTCCTCGCCCCGGCCGGCGATCGCGGCGAGCTCCGGCATGTCCGGAAGGTCATCGAAGGTCCGCTCGATCAGCTCGTCGATCGTGGCGATCAGCAGCGAGGTGGTCTCGACCGTCGGCTCCTCAGGGGCGAAGTCCGGATCGTCAGCGGCTGACGACAGCGTCGCGTGCATGCGTCCGGTGACCGAGCCGAGCTCGCCGAGCCGGTCGAGAAACGACCGATCCTCGGCGACGAGGGCATCGAGCGCGACCTCCCAGCCGTCACGCGCCCCGCCGACGTAGCGCTGCACGACGCCGAGCGTCGCGTCCATCAGCTCTCCCGTGTAGACGCACCAGCCGGCCAGCTCCGCGATTTGCGTGAACCCCTGCGCGGCGAGGAAGCGCAGCATCTCGAGCTCAGGGTTGATGCCCGGCTGGATGCGGCGGAAGAGCTTGAGCGCGAGGCGTTCGTCGAGCACGATTGACGTGTTGGACTGCTCGGCCGCCATCATGCGGGTCACCGGCTGCGCCGAGGGCGGCGCGACGGAGGTGTCCCAGTGAAAGCGCACGCAGCCAGCCGGGCGCTCGATCGTGGCGGCGGCGGCGAACTGGCCGGCCAGCACCGCGTCCGCCGCCTCGTCGACCAGCGCGTCGTAGACGACATGAGCGCCGGTCGTGTAGATGACGCCTTCGTCCCAGCCGGAGCTCAGCGGCCGCACGGCGATCGGCACCTGGTAGACCTCGTGGCGGCCCGAACCGAAGCGCGCCTCCGCGATCGCGATGGCCACGATCGGATCGGCCGACTCCAGGGCGACCAGATCGAGTACCCGGAAGTCGTTCACCTCACGCAGCTTGGAGCTGAACCAGCGCTGTGCGGTCACCCAGGACGCGAGGGCGTCCTCGGGCAGCGCGTTGACATCGCCGGCCCTGATCGCACGGGCTAGGTCATGTGCCTTCATCGGAGTCGTCCTCTTCGTCGGGAGCGGTGAGCAGGAACCAGAAGAACCCGCGCGGGGCGAGCGTGAGCAGGTAGGGGAGCGTGCCGATCCGCGGAAAGCGCGCGCGCCCGAACATCTCCTGCGGGTAGCGACCCTCGTAGCGCGCGAGGTCGAGCTCGACGGCCTGGGCCGAGCGCCCGAGGTTGTGCACGCACAGTGCAATGTCGTCCTCGTAGCGGCGCACGTGCGCGAAGATCCGCGGATTGTTGGGATGCAGCGGCTCGTAGCTGCCGAGCCCGAACACCGGATGCTCCTTGCGCAGAGCGATGAACCGGCGCAGCCAGCGCAGCAGCGAGGTCGGCGTTCGCAGTTGCGCCTCGACGTTGACAGCCTGGTAGCCGTAGACCGGATCCATCAGCGGCGATGAGTACAGCTGGGCGAAATCGGCTCGGCTGAATCCGCCGTTACGATCGCCCGACCATTGCATCGGGGTGCGCACGCCGTCGCGATCGCCCAGGTAGACGTTGTCGCCCATCGCGATCTCATCGCCGTAGTAGAGGACCGGGCTGCCGGGCAGCGAGAACATGATCGCGGTCAGCAACTCGATCTCGGCGCGGCTGTTGTCAAGCAGCGGGGCCAGTCGCCTGCGGATCCCGAGGTTGATCTTCATCCGCGGATCCTTCGCGTACTCGGCGTACATGTAGTCGCGCTCCTCGTCGCTGACCATCTCGAGCGTCAGCTCATCGTGGTTGCGCAGGAACAGACCCCACTGCGCGCTGTCGGGGATCGCGGGCGTCTGGGCGAGGATCTCGAGAATCGGTGCGGCCTGCTCGCGACGCAGCGCCATGAACATGCGCGGCATCACCGGGAAGTGGAACGCCATCTGGCACTCGTCGCCATCGCCGAAGTACTCGACGACGTCCTGCGGCCACTGGTTGGCCTCGGCGAGCAGCACGCGGTCGAGATACTCGGCGTCGACGGTTGCACGCACCTTGCGCAGAAAGGCGTGCGTCTCCGGCAGGTTCTCGCAATTGGTGTCTTCGCGTTCGTAGAGGTAGGGCACGGCGTCCAGCCGGAATCCGTCAAGCCCCAGGTCAAGCCAGAAGCGGAGCACGTCGAGCATCGCCTCCTGCACCGCAGGTTCGTCGTAGTTGAGGTCCGGCTGGTGGTGGAAGAAGCGATGCCAGTAGTAGGCGCCCGCCTGCTCGTCGTAGGTCCAGTTGGAGAGCTCGCTGTCGACGAAGATGATCCGCGCGTCCGGGTAGCGCGTCGGATCCTCTGACCACACGTACCAGTTGCGCTTGGGCGAGGCCGGCGAGGAGCGCGACGCCTGGAACCACGGATGCGCGTTCGAGGTGTGGTTCATCACAAGGTCGGCGATCACGCGGATGCCGCGCTGGTGGGCTGCCTCGATGAAGACGCGCGCGTCCTCGATCGTGCCGTAGTCCGGGTGGACCGCCTTGAAGTCCGAGATGTCGTAGCCGCCGTCGCCGAGCGGCGAGGCGAACATCGGCAGCAACCAGACGCAGTCGATGCCCAACCATTCGAGGTAGTCGAGTTTCTCGGTGAGGCCGCGGAAATCACCCGAGCCGTCGCCGTTGCCGTCAAAGAAGCCGCGCAGGTGGATCTCGTAGAAGACCGCCGTCTTGAACCACAGCGGGTTGGACTCGAACCACTGGCCGGGAGGGCTCATTGGACGCTCACCGCGCAGGCTTGGCGGCGAGCAGGTGCGCGGCGCGCTCGGCCGGGTCGAGGCGGACGAAATTGCGCCCGAGGCGCCAGCTGAAACGCTCGCCGCTGAGCAGATCGACAACGTCGAAGCCCGGTGCCAGCCCGAGCCCGGAGGGCACGATCACGACGCCCTCCTGCATCCGGCCGGGGTCGAGGTTGACCACGACGATCAGCGTCTCGCCAGGCGCGGTCTTGGCATAGGCGATCAGCGCCTCGTTCTCGGTCTCCAGGAAGCTGAGGTTGTCGAGCCGCTGCAATGCCACATGCTCGCGGCGGATGTTGTTGAGCGCGCCCACCAGCGGCAGCAGCGGACCGTCGAGCGTCCGTTGGCGCAGCTCGTACTTCTCAGAGTTCTCATACTCCTCCGAGCCCGGCGCGGCGGCGACGTTCTCATAGTGCTCGAAGCCCGAGTAGATGCCGTAGCTGGGCGAGAGCGTCGCCGCGAGCACCAGGCGCGCCCGGAACGCCGGCGGCCCGCCCTGCTGCAGGTACTCGGTCAGGATGTCGGGCGTGTTGACGAAGAAGTTGGGCCGGCAGTAGTGCTCCATGCCTGAGCCGGCCAGCTCGGTCACGTACTCCTCGAGCTCCCGGCGGGAGTTCTTCCAGGTGAAGTAGGTGTATGACTGGTTGAAGCCGACCTTGGCGAGCGCGCGCAGCGGGGCCGAGCGCGTGAAGGCCTCGGCGAGAAACAGCACGTCGGGCTCGCGACCGCGCACCTCCTCGATCAGCCACTGCCAGAAGGCAAGCGGCTTGGTGTGCGGATTGTCGACGCGAAAGATCCGCACGCCGCGCGCGACCCAGAACTCGACGACCTCGAGCAGCGCGTCCCACAGCCCGCGCCAGTCCTCGCAGTCGAAGTTGACGGTGTAGATGTCCTCGTAGCGCTTGGGTGGGTTCTCCGCGTATTTCAGTGTTCCGTCGGGCCGGTGGTAGAACCACTCGGGATGCTCGCGCAGCCATGGGTGGTCGGCCGAGCACTGGATCGCGAAGTCAAGCGCCAGCTCGATCCCTGCTGCGCGCGCGGCGGCAACCAGCCGATCGAAGTCCTCGAGCGTGCCGAGCTGCGGGTGCACAGCGGTGTGACCGCCCTCCTCTGAGCCGATCGCCCATGGGCTCCCCGGGTCGCCGGCGGCGGCCACCAGCGCGTTGTTGCGCCCCTTGCGGTGGGTGTGACCGATCGGATGGATCGGCGGCATGTAGACAACGTCGAAGCCGAGCTCGGCGAGGCCCTCAAGCTGTTCGGCCACCCCGGACAGACCGCCGAAAGAGCGGGGAAAGAGCTCATACCAGGAGCCGAAGCGGGCGCGCTGACGGTCGACGTCGATTTCGGCCGCGGGTGCCATCAGGGTTGAGCGCGAGCGGTCCGGGTATCGCTCGCAGACCGAGCGCAGCGCCGGCGCCAGCGCCTGCTCGCGCCGCTGGGGCTCGGCGGTCTGCGGATCGGCGAGCGTCGCGGCCGCCGCCTCGATCATTTCGCGGTCGCTGCCTCGCGCGCGAGCGGCGACCTTGGCGAGCAGCGTGGCGCCCTCCAGAAGCTCGGCAGAGAGGTCCTGGTGTCCCCCGGCGATCTTGCGCTCCAGCTCATCGCGCCAGCTGGCCTCGGCGTCCGTCCACCCTTCGACGGTCCATTCCCAGCGTCCCTGAGCGGCGACCGTGAAGGACCCGGCCCAGCGGTCGCCGCCGATGTCGGCGTCGCAGGGATGCATCGGCGCCTCGCTCCAGTCCCGCTCGCCCGGCCCGCGGTAGCGCACGAGGGCGCGCAGCCGGTCGTGGCCGTCGCGGAAGATCGTCGCGCTGACGTCGACGCTGTCGCCGACGCAGGCCTTGACGGCATAGCGCCCGCAGTCGAGGAGCGGCTGAGGATCCTCGATCTGCACCCGGGGGCCGGGCTTGGCGCTCGCCTGAGGACGCATGCACGTAGTGTCACGCACCGCAGCACCGGGCGCCGCCGCGCGAGCCGGCGGCTCCTCGCGGCCGCCCGGACAGATAGCGTCGCGGCGGTGAACATTCCGCGCTCCAGCGGCGTACAGCTGCACCCGACGTCGCTCCCGGGCGGACGTCTCGGCGCCGAGGCCTTCGCCTTCGTGGACTGGCTTGCCGCCGCAGGCCAGTCGTGGTGGCAGATGCTGCCGCTCGGCCCGCCGGATCGTTTCGGCTCCCCGTACAAGTCGCGCTCCGCCTTCGCCGCTTCGCCTGCGCTGCTTGCGGATCCGGCCGCGGCGGTCTCGAGCGCGGAGGAGGCGGATTTCCGCCAGCGCCACGCCTTCTGGATCCTCGACTGGGAGCGCTTCGCCGGCGGGCGCCGCGCCCTGCGCGAACAGATCCGCTTCGAGCGGGAGTGGACGGCGCTGCGCAGTTACGCGGCGGCTCGCGGCGTGCGTCTGATCGGCGATCTGCCGATCTATGTGGCGCCCGCCGGCGCCGACCAGTGGGCTCACCCCGAGCTGTTCCAACGCGGCGTCGTCGCCGGGGTTCCTCCCGACCTGTACGCGAGCCGGGGGCAACTGTGGGGCAATCCGCTCTATGACTGGCCGGCGCTCGCGCGGCGGCGCTACCGGTGGTGGACCGAGCGGCTGCGGCGAAGCTTCGAGCTGTTCGATCTCGCCCGCATCGACCACTTCCGCGGGTTTGTCGCCTACTGGTCGATCCCCGCGGGGGCGCCCGACGCGCGCGGCGGGTCCTGGCGGCGCGGTCCCGGCCGGGCTCCGTTCGATGCGGCCCGCCGGGAGCTCGGCGACCTGCCGCTGATCGCCGAGGCCGCTGCCCCCCTCGTCGCCGCGCTGGCCGAGCTCGGNNCGGCGCCTGCGCGACGAGCTCGGGCTGCCCGGGATGGCGGTGCTCGAGTTCGGCTTCGGACGGCTCGCTTCGCGCAGCCCCCATCGCCCGGACAACCACCTCGAGCACAGCGTGGTCTACACCGCGACCCACGACCAGGCTCCCGTGCGGGGGTGGTGGGACGGTCTTGACGGCGCCACGCGCAGGAGCGTTGAGCATTCAATGCGCGCGCGCGCCATCAGCGAGCGCGAGCCCGAGTGGGGGCTGATCCGGCTCGCCCTGTCTTCGCCGGCGCGCCTGGCGATCATGCAGGCCCAGGACGTGCTCGGGCTCGGCAGCGAAGCGCGCATGAAC
>PMKB01000056.1 GCA_003157595.1 Solirubrobacterales bacterium | reverse complement strand
ATGGGCAAGATCGCGGTACACGAATTCATCACGCTCGATGGCGTGATCGATGCGCCGACCTGGACGTTCGACTTCGGATTCGATCCGAAGATGGGCGAGGCGATCGGCGCGATCATGGGTTCCAGCACGGCGATTCTGTTGGGTCGCCGTACCTACGAAGAGTTCGCGCCGGCCTGGTCGGGCCGGACGGCCGAGCAGGACCCTGGCGCGCCGTTCATGAACGACTCGCCCAAGTACGTCATCTCGTCGTCGCTGCAGCGGGCCGAATGGAGCAACTCGACGGTCCTCGGCGCCTACAGCGCCGAGGCGATCCGCTCTCTGAAGGATCGGACCGACGGCCAGATCTACATCAGCGGCAGCGGGACGCTCGTCAACGCGCTGCTCGCTGACGGCCTGGTTGACGATCTACACCTGTTCGTCTACCCGTTGGCGCTCGGCACAGGCCAGCGGCTGTTCGCCAACGGCCACAAAACCACGCTGACGCTCGCGGCAAGCGACGCCTACGACAACGGCGCCCTCTACCTGCACTACCAGCCGGCCGCGTGACGCAGCTCATATGCCGTGGCCACGGGCCCTACCGACATGCCGGGGGGCCCAACGGCCCCCCGGTAGTCGCCGCGACCCGGGCTGGGTTTGACGAAGGCTTTGAGCGGAGGGTTCTGTCATCCGGCGAGGAGACGCTCTCGGCCTTCCACGAGCGAGAGGTACCGTTGCGGCGCATGCCATCCAAGAACCGCCTCGGGCGCGAGCGCGACACTTCGTGATCGCACGGAGCGTTCCGGCGGCCAAGCAACAACAGGAGCAGAGCATGCCTTTGATCAAGACAAACCCAGGCAAAACGCAGACGATCGAAGGCGTCGAGCACGGAGCCACCATCTCTCTGATCCTCGACCGCAGCAACCCCGGGCAAGGTCCCAGACTTCACCGCCACCCCTACGACGAGACCTGGCTCGTGGTCGACGGAACCGTCGACTTCCAGGCCGGAGACGAGACCCGCGCGGCCGGCCCTGGCGACGTCGTGATCGTCCCGGCGAACACCCCGCACAAGTTCACCAACCCCGGTCCCGGTCCCTCAAGGCTCGTGTGCATCCACGCCAACCCCACCGTGATCGGCGAATGGCTGGAATAGCCGCCGTCCGCCCAGGACCGCGCACCCCGGCTCGCTGCGCAGCAGGCCCGGCGTTGTCCGACGGCGAGCACCTGCACCACCCACAAATAGCCCTGCTTCGCACGGAAACGAGTTTCCGCGCGTGCCCGCGACGCACGTGAAGGACGAGTTGCGAGCGTCCGAGAGGCTCGGCGCACCGCTCTCGCCACCGCGGAGACGCCGGGCTGAGATCTCTAGCGGGCGTGTTCCGGTCACTCGAAAGGAGCGCGCCGGTCGGTGTTGGTACGCGTCTCCTCTGCGCGACAAAGCGAGCCTCTCAACCGAGTGTTTCTCACGGGCCCGGAAGCCGCCTGGGAGGGGACCCTCAGCGACGCTCGTCATGCGCGGTGGCTGTTGCATAAACCCCCTCCAGAGGGGTCCGGTGGGAGGCAGACACTCGAATGTGGCCCGAAGAGGCCTGCCGTCCCATTTTGCGTCGGCTACGCGCGTGCTGGTGTGGCGCTGTCCCACCGCCTCGGAGTTATGCAACAGCCACCGCGCGAAGCAGGACTCGGAGTCGCAACGCTCTGCGCCCAGGATCTCGTCCGCAGCATGCGTGTCGTAGCCGTCGACGAACGCGCCTGCTTGTGGCGATAAACGGGGCACACGCGGGCAAGCGGACCGAGACCTGCCTCCGGACCCGATTAGTCGGGCCGTGCCTATGCGCGGCGCGGCGCGACGCGGAACACCGGATAGCGAGCGGCGATTGGGACGAAGGCATCGATTTCCGAGTCGCGGTCGACTGGTAGATGCGGCCGCGCGCCCGGAACCTGTTCTAGATATGCCTTCAGGAGCGAAGGCCGCTGTGCGACCGGAACCTCGATCAGCTGAACACGCTCCGAGGTACCGTGAATGAGCCTCGCGCGGCCATCGGCGGCGCGCACGTTGGCTACCCAGTTGCAGCCCTCGCCGAGCATCGAGACGAGGTAGCGCTCGCCATTGACTGTTGCCATCCCGAGCGGAAAGCTCCGTGGCGCCCCCGAGTTCCGGCCGGGAACCTCCAGCGTGACCCAACGCCGCGGGAGCAGCCCGCTGCGGAACAGCGCCGCCCAGAACCGAGCGTAGCGACGAGCTTGGCCATTGGCGTGTCCGCCCGCATACATGTTGCGCAACTCGTCATCGGTGTGCCTGAACGGAAGTCCCACGCCAACAATTCTCCCCCATCCGGCCCTGCTTACTTCAATGGAGGCGTCTCTCGAACCGTGCCAGGCGAATCACCCCCAATCCGCGGACAGCAGGCGTCCGCTCGGAGCCGACGTCGACGCTTGCTGCGGACGACCGGCAGTAGCCCTTGCACCATCCGGACGCGCTGCTGCTTTGAGGGCAGAGCAGTCATCTCCTGCGACGCTTCTAACGCCATCGCCTTGCGCGATCAGCAGCTGCGGAGGTGCCGCTTATGCGGGTAGCAACGCCTCGCGCGAACGCCTGGTGATAACCGCTGGCCTGCGCGTGCGGACGACTATTGGTCGCGAAGACTGCGGCTCATAGCGACGCCGAAGATGCCGCGGCCCTTGCCCGCGACCCAGAACCCACTGCGCATGTACAGACGGACTGACGGATTGCGCAGATGAACATTGAGAGTCAGCGTGCTCGACCGCTCGGCGGTCTCGCTCGCTATCGCCTCGATCAGCGCCGAGCCGACGCCCTCGCCGCGCGCGCTTTCCGTGACTGCGAGCACCAGCTCCGGCAATGGCTCACCGTGTTCGTCGAGCACTAGCGGCGGATCATGGAAATGGCACCAGGCCACGCCGAGCGGGTTGCCCGAGTCGTCGGTAGCGACCACAACCAGGTCCGAGGCCCGCGGCAAGACAGCGAGGACCTCCACGTCGTCCGCCGCCGGTAGCGGACGGTCTTCCAGTGTGCTCGCAAGTCGCGCCATCTCAACAAGGAAAGGCAAGTCGCTCGACTCAAATCCGCGAAGTCGCACCGACACGGGATGTTATTCGGGGCTGCTCTCACGCTGGCTGGCTCACTCTGTAGGTGTGAGGCGGCGCAAGACGGGACGCACAGTTGGGTCAACCAGCAGTAGCCCGCAGGCGCGCCAGGCCGCTCCTGCTTCGGGGGCCTAGCAGCGGATCCTGCATTGCTGCGAGACTCGCTGTATCGCGACATTTGTGCTGATCCCAGGCGCGGGAATCGACCCGCGCGTGTACGGCGCCACGATCGAGGCGTTCAGCGATCTGGGCCAGCGCGCGCTGGCACCGCCGCTCCCGTTGCACAACGAGGACGCGCGACCGAGCGATCACGCCGATGCGATCGTGCGGGCGCTACCGGATGATGCTGAGCTCGTCATCGTCGCCCAGTCACTCGGCGCGTTCACCGGGCCGCTGGTAGCCGCGCGAGTACCTTTGGCGCAGCTCATCCTTCTGGCACCGATGATCCCCAAACCGCAGGAGACAGCGGGCGAATGGTGGGACAACACGCGGCACGGCGAGGCGATCGCCGAGATACTCGAACGCTACGGGCCGATGAGCGCCTGGGGGCGCGATGCGATCGCTGAAGTCTTCCTTCATGACGTCGACCGGCCGTAGCGCGAGCCAACGAACGCTTCCAGGGCGCACCAGGGCGCGGCATGTTCGCGGAGCCCTGGCCACTCGCCAAGTGGCCCGACGCGCCCACCCGCGTCCTGGTACCGAGCGGCGATCGACTCTTCCCGCTCGACTTCCAGCGTCGCATCGCGAGCGAGCGACTCGCGCTCGAAATCGACGAGATCCCCGGCGGCCACCTGCCGATGCTCGCGCGCCCGCGCGAGCTCGCCCAGCGCCTCGTCGAGCTCTCAGCAGCCGGTTAAACTCCGGTCGGGTGGCTCAAGGTTCGACCGAGGCCGCGACGCCCGTCGCGCCGGATTTCGCGGCCCTCCGGCGAATGACGCTCGGGATTGCGATGCTCCTCGTCGCACAGATTACTGTCGGGATGATCGTGAACCTCTACGTCGTCGTTCCCGCTCACCACCCCGGCGCGCACCCCGCAAACTATTTCAGTGGCTCGCTTCGCAGCATCGCCTGGGCCATCGGCCATGGCGCTCCGGCACTGGCTATCCACGCCTCTCTTGGCATAGCGGTCGTCGCAATCGCGATCTGGGTTGCGATCCGTGCCGTCAAGCTCCGATGCGGTTGGGTGACGCTCACGTCAGTGTTTGGGGCAGCCCTTGTCATCGGGGCCGGCTTCAACGGAGCTAGCTTCGTTGGCTTCAAGCACAACGTCAACTCGCTCATCATGGCCCTGCTCGCCTTAGGCAGGACCCGCGGCGACGATGCTCCCGATCACGTCGCGCGCGCGCCGAGCGGACACGCCGTCGCGCCGAACTTGGTGCTGTGTACGAGAGAGGAGCATGACAGTGAGCAAGGTCAGCGAGCGGCCCGGCGTCACCAGCTTCGTCCACGTCGGTCTTGTCGTCGAGGACCTCGATGAGACCATCCGGTTCCTTGCGCTGCTCGGCTTCGACTGTGGCGAGCCCGGGACGCTCAGCGGCGAATGGATCGATCGGATCGTCGGCCTCGAGAACGTGACCATCGAGACCGCGATGGTCCAGGGCCCCGACGGCAGCGACGTCTTCGAGCTCGTGCGCTTTCAGTCACCCTCCGCCGGCGCGCAAGAGCCGCAGCCGTCCGCGAACCGACCTGGACTCCGACATATCGCCTTCACCGTCGACGACGTGCGTGGCGTCGTCGACCGCGTCCGAGAGGCCGGCTGGGAAACCGTCGGGGAAATCGTCGACTACGAGCACACCTACCTCCTCTGCTACGTCCGCGGACCCGAAGGCCCGATCGTCGAGCTCGCCGGGCAGCTCGACGGCGCACCGCACTCAACGCCAGCCTGAACGCCCCTGCGGGCGGCGGTCAGTCGCTCGCTGTCCGAGCGCGTGCGATCGTCGTCCGTTGCACAAGGAGTCGCCGTCGGCACCGAGAGTGCTGCGATTGCACGCGTCCGAGAGTGGGTCTGGACTCAGTCTGTGCGACTCTTGCGACATAGATGCCGAGCGTGACCTCCAGCGACGGCACCGTAATCGCATATACGAGCACCGGCGCGGGTCCCGGCCTAATCCTCGTCCCTGGTGCGCTCGCTGTCGCGGCTGACTTCGCGCCGCTTGCGGACGCCCTCTCCGACGCGTTTGCGGTCCATGTGATCGAGCGCCGCGGCCGCGGCGACAGCGGGCCGCAGGGCGAGGACTACTCGATCACGCGCGAGTGCGAAGACTTGCGCGCGGTCCGATCGGCAACAGGGGCCGCGCTGATCTTTGGCCATAGCTTCGGCGGGCTCGTGACACTCGAGGAGGCGATCGGCGATAGCGGCGTGCGGCATCTCGCCGTCTACGAGCCAGGCGTCTCGATCGACGGGTCCGTGCCGATCGGCTGGGCCGAGCGCTGCGGCGCCGAGCTCGACGCCGGCAAGCCACTCGATGCGTTCGTCACGTTCGTGCAGGGTGTGAATCCGCAAAGCGCCGGTCGAGCGCCACGCAGCATGCTGAAGATGATCCTTCGGTTCGCGATACGAGGCGCAGAGCGCGAGCAGAAGTTCCGGCTTCTCCGCGGCACGATTCGCGAGCATGCCGAGGCCGCGCGACTCGACGGGACAGCCCGGCGCTATCAACAGATCTCTGCCCGGATTCTGCTGATAAGCGGCGCTGACCGAGCGGGACACCGCCCAGCACACGCCCTCGCCGAGTCGCTCCCCACAGCCAGGATGCTGTCGCTTAAGAAGTGTGACCACTTCGCGCCGGAGAAACGCCCACAACTCATCGCGGAGCACCTAAAAGCCGCGTTTGCGGACGCCTGAGAGCCTCCGACGCCGCGAGGCCGGGGATCCCTATGCCAGCTAAGCAGGCGTCGGAACCGACAGCCACACGTTAGCTGCGACGAGCTGCGGGTCTGGAGGTCGGCGCGGCGAACGCTCCCGCTTGCCCCGCCGCGAGCGAGCGCGTTGCGATCCTCAACCGTCGCACTCGGACATCGTCCAAGGCAGGCCCGCGATAGGCGTGGCGCCAGACGATTCCTTTCGCCCGATGTCAGCACTCTGGCGAGGCGTCGCACGCGGCCGAGAGGGGCCTCCGTGCGGCTCGGTCTCGGGGTCTGAGAGCCGTGGGGAGGGCGACGAGCACTAAGCCTGGATCCACCGTTTGTCGGGNNGCGCGGTGATCGTGCTCGTCGGCGGACGGGACGGCTGCCCCTTGACACGCGGGGCCCAGACTTAGTATGTTAAATTAAGAAAGTAAGCTGCGCCTTTGGAGAGGGCAGCGCACTGAGAGGGGATCATGCGGGGCAGGCAGCTCACAGATCGGCCGAGCGCGGCGCGTTCCTCGGGTAGGAGTGTCGATGCGACTGGTCCCGGGAGCCCCGCTGTCGAGTTCTCCTCCTTGCGGCGGGGCTCCCGCGCACTGTTGCGCGATCTCAATGTCAGTCTGCTGATCGAACTCGTTCGCAGTTCGGGTCCGATCTCGCGCGCTGATCTTGCTCGCCAGAGCGGGCTGAGCGCCCCCACGGTTTCGACGATCGTGGGCGAGCTGGTTGAGCGTGGAATCGTGATCGAGGGTGCGACGGCCCCGGCGAATGGCGGTCGCCCGCCGGTGCTTCTCAACCTTGACCCGACAGCTGGTTTCGTGATCGGGATCAAGCTCCGTGGTGACGGTCTGACGACCGTGGTCTGTGATCTCAACGCCCGGGTTGTGGCGACCGCCGAGGCGTCGGTTTCGCTCGTAGGCGATCCCGCAGCGGCAGTCGTTGCGATCGAGCAGGAGACTCGACGGGCGCTGCGAGACGCCGCGGTGCCCCGTTCGAAGGTTCTCGGCGTGGGGATCGGCCTGTCTGGGGTCATTGACTCCGCACGAGGTGTTTGCAAGTTCTCGCACCTGCTTCAGTGGCGCGACGCGGAACTCGCAGCGCCGCTGCGGCGGCGTTTGCGGCTGCCGATTTGGGTGGACAACGACATGAACACGCTGGCCGTGGCGGAGAAGTGGGCTGGCGATGCGCTAGCTGCTCGTGACTTCGTCACCTTGAGCGTCGGACGAGGCATTGGGCTGGGGATAGTCATCGATCGCTCGCTATACCGGGGCGCGACCGGAGCCGCCGGTGAGTTCGGCCACATGATGGTCGAACCGGGCGGTCCGAAGTGCGAGTGTGGCCGGTTCGGCTGCCTCGAGGCGCTGGTCGGTGAAGACGCATTGCGTCGCCGCGTGGGAGAGCGCCACGGACGGGATGTCTCGCGCAACGAGCTCATCGCGCTCGCCGCTGCTGGCGACAGCGCGACCCTTGAGGTCCTCGACAGCGCCGGCCGGAAGCTTGGTCTGGCGGTCGCCAACATGGTCACCCTGCTCAACCCGGAGCTGCTGATCATCTGTGGTGAGGGGACCGACCTCGGTGACCCGTTTCTGGCTCCGGTCGTGACGGCCGTGCGAGAGCAGACATTTGCCGACCTGGGTCGACAGGTTGAGGTGAAGGTGCAGGGCTGGGGCGACGAGGCGTGGGCCGTGGGGGCGGCAACGCTCGTTCTCCGCGAGTCGTTCAGCCTCCCCGAGCCCGACGACCAGGGCCTTGCGATCTGGCACCGGCCCTGAGCGGTGAACGGAGCGCGCGTGGACAGCTTGCATGCGGCATTGGCTCAACGGAACTTGAGCGACCCCGCAGCGACGATGCGGTTGAGCGTTGCGTCCATCTTGCGCAATCAGGCGGAGAGCGGGGCGTTCGTCGCCTCTCCGGACTTTGCCGAGTACCGGTATTGCTGGTTGCGCGACGGTTCGTTCATCGCGTATGCGCTTGACCGGGCTGGCGAGCACGACGCATCGGCCCGTTACCACGCGTGGGTCGACGGTGCGATCGAGGGTATAGGCGAGATGATCGACGGCGCCGTCGAGCGGCGTCGTCGCGGCGCCATCCTGAACCTGGCCCACATGCCCCCCGCGCGTTTCGCGCTCGACGGGACGACCGTTGCCGACGACTGGCCGAATTTCCAGATCGACGGCTACGGCACCTGGCTGTGGGCGCTCGGTCAGCACCTCCTCAGCACCGGACGAGACGCGCTCCCGGACGAACTGCGTGGATCCGTAGAACGGGTCGCGCGTTACCTCGCAGGATTTGCGCTGAGTCGGTGCTTCGATGTCTGGGAGGAGAGCGGGAACGGCCTGCACACCTCCACGCTCGCGTGCGTCTATGGCGGTCTGACGACTGCGGCCCGCTTGCTCGACGACACCGACCTGCTCGACCGCGCCGAAGCCGTCCGCGGCCTGGCGCGCGCGGGCGCGGCGCGCCTTGGCCGCTATGTGAAGTCGAGCGAATGCGACGATGTCGACGCCAGCCTCTTGTGGCTCTCGACACCGTTTCGCCTCGTCGAGCGCGGCGACGACCACTTCGCGCAAACGGTTCGTGCGATCGAAGAGCAGCTCACGTTCATCGGCGGCCTTCGTCGCTATCCGGGCGACACCTACTTCGGAAGCGGAGCGTGGCCGGT
>PMKB01000217.1 GCA_003157595.1 Solirubrobacterales bacterium | reverse complement strand
CGAGCGGCACGACCTGGGGGAGGAAGAGCACCGTGCGAGCAACGGAGCCGATCCGCGACCCCACGACGCGCCGCATCACCGAAGCGACGATCAGGCCGAGGATGACCGGGATGGCGGAGAAGTAGATGATCAGCTGGAACGCGTGCCCCAGGACGCTGACGAGCACGGGGTTGCTGAACACGGTCTTGTAGTTCGCTAGTCCAACCCATCGCGCAGGGGCGACCCCGTCCCACTTGTAGAGCGAGTAGCGGAAGCTGGTGACGAGCGGCCAGAGGACGAACAGGCTGTAGGCGGCGAGTGCCGGTAGAAGGAACAGCCAGCCGTGCAGACGCGCGTCGCGGGCCCCCGCATGGAGGNNACGCCGATGCTCTGCCTACGGCGCGATCATCGCGCCGGGACGTCACCGTCGCGTCCGTCATCGTGCCGGCAACACCTAGCTGCCGTCGGCCACGTATGCGGCTTGAACTGTCGACAAAACGCCCTGCGGTGTCTCCTGCCCCGCGAAGAGCTTCTGGACTTCAGGTGTCCAGGCCTCCGCGTAGATCGACCCATTCGCGTTAGCGATGAATCCCATGTCGCCGTTGTCCTTCGCGGCGATGCCACCAGCCGCCAAGGTCAGCGAGGTGGTCGAACCCGGCTTCACCTTGGGTATCGACAGGCTCGCAGGCCCACCGGGATTCGAGCCGCCGGCGGTGACGTTGATCTTACGGGCGGTCGGATTCGTCGCGACCCAGTTGAGGAAGAACGCCGCGCAGCTAGCGTGCGCCGCGTTGGCCGCGATCCCGTAGGTCAGCGGCGCGGACATCGCAGCCTGCGGGCCGCCAGCCTTCAGTGGCGGCATCAGGAAGAACCCGACCTTCCCCGCCATGTTCGTGTCGAAGTTACCCGACTCCCAGTCGCCGTCGAAGATCAGCAACGCCTGCCCCGCCTCGAAGTTGCTCATCATCTCGGGGTAAAGCACCGCGTTGGCATCCGGGTTGAAGTAGCCGTCCTTGATCCACTGTTGCAGGTGCTCGGTCGCCTTCAGGTTCGCGGCCGTGTTGATGGTCGCACCCGGCTTGTCGAAGACCCAGTTGTTGACGTGGGCGGCCGAACCATAGTCTGCCATCAGCTGTTGAAGCGGGAACAGCAGACCGCCGGTCGCGCCGCCGTTGAACTGCTCGATCGGCGTGATGCCGGCCGCCTTCGCCTTCGCGAGCAGCGCGTCGAGCTGTGCAAGCGTCGTCGGCGCGCTCTTCATCCCGATCTTCGCCGCCAACGCCTTGTTGTAGAAGACGCCGGTCAAGCTGTAGTTGAGGCCCATCGCGTACAACGGTCCGGAGCCAACCCCTACCCCGGACGTCGATGTCCGAAGCTGCGCCAGCTGCGATGCTGGGAACGTGTTCCAGTGGTACTCGTCGTAGTAGCCGGTGAGGTTCTTCAGCACATGGTCCGCGACGAGACCGCCAATCGTGGGCAGCCGCATCAGATCCGGAGGATTCGGACCCCCCAGCGTCAGCGATGCATCCTGTGTGATGGTCGCAAACGGATCCTCCCGGACGTTCCATGTCGCAGTCGGGTACTGCTTCGTGAACGCCGCCGTGAGATCAGTGACGTCCGGGAAGCCGGACTCGAAGTAGCCCTGCAACGTGACCGGCTTTGTCCCGCAGGCAGCAGCAAATGTCGGCGTTGCCGTCGGCTTCGGCTTCGACGCCGACGCAACGCCGCTCTCCGCCAGACCGGCGGCGAGCAGGCCGACGGTGGCGAGCAGGCCCAGCAGCAAACGGCTCCCACCGTTCGTCCTCCGCGTCACGGATTGAACGCGTCTCAACATGGATCCCCTCCTCTATCTGTCTTGAGTGCGGCCAACGGGTGTTGCGGGTGCGGCCGTTCGGTGCTGGGCCATCACCGCCGCAGCACCGAACGACTGCCCGCACCGAACGGATTCTGTGGGTCCCTCGTCGGCCCTCGATCTTGCGAACTTCGTATCCCACACGTGCTAAATCGAATCAGCACGTGTGTGATAATGCAACTCCTCGGGGCATTTGTCAAGCGAGAAGCGACAGCGCGGAGGTGGCATACACGTGGGGACGATCCGGGTCACGCTTGCTGACGTCGCCCGCAGCGCCGGCGTCTCCCAGACCGCGGCGTCCTTCGTGCTCTCGGGTCGACGCAAGGAGATGCGGATCTCGGCCGAGGTAGAGGCACGAGTCCTGCGCGCCGCTAGCGAAACCGGCTACCGACCGAACATCGTCTCGAGAAGCCTTCGCACCGGCACGAGCCACACGATCGGGTTCGTCTCCGACACGGTCGCAACCACGCCCTTCGCCGGCCACGTGATCTGGGGCGCACTCGACGCCGCCCGCGACCGAGGGCACCTCCTGTTCATCGGCGAGACCGAGGGCGATCCGGATCTCGAGCGCCAGCTGATCGATGCTATGCACGATCGCGGCGTCGACGGGATCGTCCTCGCCTCAATGTACACCCGCAAGATCGCCGTCCCCAAGACGCTGATGGACCGGCCGGCCGTCCTGCTCAACGCCGTCCCCACCACCCGCTCGTGGATCCCGTCCGTGGTCCCAGATGAAGTCGAAGCGGGACGCACCGTCGTGCGCGTCCTCCTCGACGCCGGCCACAGGGACGGAATCGCCCTGATCGGCGCCGCACCGCCGAACCAGGTGCCGAAAGGCAGCCTCGCTGGCGTTCAGCGACTCCAGGGCATCACGGAAGCCCTGCATGACGCAGGTGTCAACCTCGCCGGCGCGGTTCCTTGCGTGGACTGGCAGCCGGACATCGGGTACGACGCGACCCGGCGGCTGCTCAAGAAGACGATGCCGTCGGCGCTCATCTGCTTCAACGACCGCGTCGCCCTCGGCGCCTACCAAGCGCTCGCCGACGCAGGCCTCGACGTCCCGGCCGACGTCTCGGTTGTGTCGTTCGACGACGACCTCATGGCCTCATGGGTCCGGCCGCAGCTGACGACGGTCGCTCTCCCGCACTACGAGCTGGGCCGCGAAGCCATCAACGTCCTCCTCGAGGAGGATCCGCAGCGGCGGTCGAACCGACCGCCGCCAATCCACCGCATTCCCATGCCGCTTCGCGAGCGCGACTCGGTCCGGCGGTTGCCGTCCTCGCAGCGGAGAGCCCGAGCGGCAACGGTCGCCTGAACGACAACCACCCTTTGCGGGGATATTCCTAGAGCCGGAGAGGGGAGTCGAACCCCGATCGATCGCTTACAAGGCGATCGCACGGATCGCCTGACGGCGCCCGTTCTGCCTGCAAACCGTGGCCTTTCGCAGAGGGAACGAATCAGCAATCTCGGCTCATTTAGGCTCATTTGGGCTGGGTTAAGGCCAACGGGGCTCCCGTTGGCCTTAACGATCACAGGGTTGTGGCGGTTCTGGCGGGTGTCCGCGTGGGGGGGCGTAGCCTTGTCGTCGTGATCACGGTCGGCGAAGCGGCGAGTCGTGTTGGGCGCAGCCCGGAGACGGTGCGCCGGTGGATCCGCAGCGGCCGGTTGCCGGCATCCCGCGATGGCGGGCGTCTACTGCTCGACGCCAGCGACTTGGACACGGTGCGCGACGAGCTCTACCCGATGCTGCCGCTGCCTGAGGAGTGGCAGCGACTCGAAGACGGCACCCCGGCACCGAACTGGGTAGCAGCGGTCGCATTGTCGCGCAGCGGCCGTTGAAGCTCGTCATCGATGGACCGTCGCTGTCGCGGCGAGTGCGACACCGCTCGGGTTCGAACGCTTCCGAGGCGTGGAGTTGTCGGCGCCGTCACTGATGTGGGTCGAGGCGACGTCGGCTTTGCACGCGATGGCCTGGCGCCAAGAACTGACCGCGGAGCAAGCCGAGGCTATGCGCGACCGGATCCTCGCTGCCCCGGTCCGGGCGGTGACGCGCAACGAGGTCGCGCCTGAGGCGTGGCGCGTCGCCGACGAGTTCGGCTGGGCGGAGACCTACGACGCGCAGTACGTCGCACTTGCCCGCATCCTCGGCTGCCAGCTGGTCACGCTCGACGAACGTCTGCGGCGTGGAACGGAACGCCTCGGGTTTGTCGTCGGCCCCGCTGAGATCTGAGCGACTCCGCGGGCGCCACTCCGCAGTTCATCGGCGTGTCGGGTCGGATCACGCGCGCTTTTGACTTCATCGCGCAAGCGCTCACGTTTGCGGGAGTCTGCTCTGCTCCTCGTCCAACGGGAGCGTCTGGGGCGAGAGTCCGGCTGACGCTCGCAAGTCGCGCGAAGCAGGCGCGCTAGCCGAAGTGGCCCCAGTGCGTCGCGATGATGAGCAACACTCCGCCAGCGGCGAGGACGATTCCTGCGACGACCGTCCGCAGCACCCTCCACCTGGGCTGCGGCAGCTGTGCGGCAGCCAACCAGACACCCGCGATCACCATGAGCAGGAACCCGACTTCGGCTAGGTCTCTGCCCGTGTGACGCGTGATCGCGAGCACGAATCCCATAGGCGACATTGTTGCGCGTTGGCAATGCTGCGTATCGCGCGAAGCGGGACCAGCCGGGGGGTGCTGGGACGGAACGCTAGCCATTGCAAGGCTCCTTCAGACGAACGTGCGACCAGCTTCCGCGATTCGTAGCCAGCGCCTGCGGGCGGTCCGAGGGCGCTCTGATCTGGAGCCGCGCCTACTGGCGTCTGAGCGAGAGTGCCAGGCTGGGAAAGACGAAGGACGCGAGAAAGATCGGCAGAGGCCTCTTTCCGCCGCATCGGAAGGCAACAGTGTCGCCGTCGGCGGCGTCGAAGGTCCGAGTTCCGCTGGAGTTTCGGCCATTGCGGAC